>JBDNFP010000055.1:0-7890 GCA_041689775.1 Spirosomataceae bacterium | reverse complement strand
TTGCCCAGCTCCCGCTCAACGTCGAGCTTCTGGGGGTGCTCCTCGACGATGCGCTCGATCAGGTCAACCTCCTTGCGGTTGTCGGTGCGTACCACTGCCGGACGGCCCGGCCCCTGGGCCGTGTGTAGCCCGTCGATGCCCCGGCTCTCGTATCGGTTGAACCACTTGACCACGCTCTGACGATTGCAGCGCAAAATGTCGGCGATCTGGTCGATCTTGCCCCCCTGGTCGCTGAAGATGACCATTTGGCAGCGCAGGCGGAAGGTGGCCTTCTTGCCCGTTTTATGGCCCAGTACGAGTGCCCCACGCTGCTCGTCACTCAGGCTGATGTATCGTTTCTTCCCTTGCATGGATGCAAGGTAAAAATTATATCTATATTTACGTCCGACTACTTAGCTGTGAAAAGGCATTCTACTTTATACCCACCCTACCCTTCCTTTGTCGGGAGGAAATCTTGGTCGCCCCTTCGTCATTGGACGTATCGGCTTTTTCGTTGTTGTTACTCCACCATACGAATCGGTTCGATGGTAGTATGTTCTTTATCTTCTGATTTTAAGCTAAAAGTCTGAAGGAGGAATAATTAGGGGAGGACGTTTCTGGTCTCCCCTATTTCTAGACAAATCGGCTTTCCATTGCAACTTACTCCACCGTATTCACCAGCGTACCAATCGGCTCGATGGTAATGAATACCTTATCCCCTAATTGTAAAGTAAAATCTGAGGGGGGAATAATACCGGTACCGGTCATGAGGTATACGCCTTGTGGGAATGACATTTCGCGAAACAAAAACCCAAGTAGCTCTTCCGGTTTACGCTTCATCTGAGCCAAGGTCACGGTATTTCCAAATACCTCTTCCCCTCCCCGCACAATACCGATACTGATTTCGGTATCATCAGAAAGCGGATCAGCCGGGACATACAAGCAAGGTCCCAAAGCGGCACTGCCATCGTACGACTTCGCCTGCGGTAGATACAGTGGATTTTCTCCTTCAATACTCCTCGAACTCATATCGTTACCGATGGTGTACCCAACAAGCTTACCCGAAGAAGTGGCAAAAAGCGTAAGTTCGGGCTCAGGTACATCCCAACCCGAGTCCTTCCGGATGCGGACGTGGCCCGAATTGCCGACTACCCGCCAAGCATTGGATTTAAAGAAAAGTTCGGGGCGTTCTGCCGAGTATACCCTGTCATAAAAACTACCTCCTCCGGCTTTTTCCGATTCCTCCATCCGGGCCTCGCGACTGCGGAAGTAGGTTACACCCGACGCCCATACTTCTTGGGTACCAATGGGGGCTAGTAATTCGGGCATTGGCGCGGAGTACGTAAAGGGTAGTAGCAATAAGCTTTCGGTCTGGTTGACAAGCCATTGGTACAAATCGTCGCGATTAACAACGGCGTCCCAATTGGTTTCGTGTAGACGGTAATATTGGTCTTCTTTTTCTAAAAGAATTCCGTGTTCTGTGCGGTAGAGTCTCATAAACAGGAAAGAGTTGACGATTTATTTCAAATAAGTCGCCAACCCTTTTACTTTACTCTTACCAGCTGTTTATTGCTTCAACTTTCCTTTCAAAAATTCAGCGGTATAGTTTCCTTCTACTTGTACCATATCCTCCGGAGTTCCGGAGAAGGTCACGTAGCCACCCTTTTCGCCTCCTTCGGGACCGAGATCAATAATCCAGTCAGCGCACTTGATAACCTCCATGTTATGTTCAATGATGATCACGCTATCACCCTGATCTACCAGGGCATTAATAGCTTTCAGCAGTTTTTTGATGTCATGAAAGTGAAGTCCCGTAGTAGGTTCATCGAAAATAAAGAGCGTTTTACCCTTGTGCGAATTTCCTTTTCCGAGGAATGATGCCAACTTTACCCGCTGGGCTTCTCCTCCCGATAGCGTATTGGACGATTGCCCCAAAGTAACATAGCCCAGGCCCACATCCTGCAAGGGCATCAACTTCTCCACCAACCGATCTTCCGAACCCTTAAAAAAACGAATGGCATCATCCACCGTCATATCCAGAATATCCGCAATATCTTTCTCGTGGTACTTCGCTTCGAGTACCTCCTGCTTGAAACGCCTGCCACCACAACCCTCGCATTTGAGGTAGATATCGGCCATGAACTGCATTTCAATTTTGACCTGCCCTTCTCCCTGACACACTTCGCAGCGCCCGCCATCAACATTGAACGAGAAATGAGAAGGCTTGTACCCTCTTGCCTTTGAAATCGCCAGGTCAGACATCATTTGGCGGATGTAGTCGTAGGCTTTGATGTACGTCACCGGATTCGAACGGGAAGATTTACCGATCGGGTTCTGATCAATCATCTCCACCGCTTCAACGCGATCTAAGCTACCGGATAGCTCATCAAACTTCCCGACTTCTTCGTTGTATTCACCTTTGGCCCGCATCAGTGCTGGATAGAGCAGCTTACGCACCAAGGTTGATTTACCGGAACCACTTACTCCCGTAACGACCGATAATACTCCCATCGGGAAGCGTACATCTACTTCTTTCAGATTATTTTCCCTTGCTCCTTTTATCTCTAAGAAATGAGTGAACTTCCGTCTGAATGAAGGAACCGCAATGGAATCCTGCCCCAGCAAGAAATCAAGGGTATACGATTTCTTAGCGGGTATGTCATCAGTACTTGATTCCGAGTAGTTACTCCCGTAGTGCTTGACATCTTCCCAGTTTCCCTGAAATACAACATATCCCCCTTCGGAGCCGGCCTCGGGGCCAATATCTATTATTTGATCGGCGGCGTGCATCACCTCCTCTTCGTGTTCTACCACAATCACGGTATTACCCATGTCGCGCAATGATTCCAGCACGCCCACCAACTGCCGGGTATCACGGGGATGCAGCCCGATACTTGGTTCATCCAGAATATACATGGAACCTACCAGGGCACTTCCCAGAGAAGTGGCCAATTTAATTCGCTGAAACTCCCCACCCGATAAAGTACTCGTCAAGCGGTTTAAAGTAAGGTACCCTAGTCCAACCCGGGCCATGTAGCCCAGACGGTTTTTGATTTCAATTAAAATTCGCTTCGCTACTTTCTGCTCGTGCTCGGTTAGTTGAATACCTTCAAAAAAATCAACCACACCCAAAATAGGTTTCAACACCAGATCCGTAATAGAAGCCCCTCCCACCTTCACGTAAGAGGCATCCTTACGAAGCCGCGAGCCCCGGCAATCCGGGCAGGTAGTCCGGCCCCGGTATCTCGACAACATCACTCGATACTGAATCTTGTGCGTCTGAATTTCGAGTTCATCGAAGAAATCATTCAAGCCGCGGAAGTACTTGTTCCCGATCCAGAGTAGGTCTTTCTCGACTCGGCTCAAATCCTTGTAGGGTCGGTGGATGGGAAAATCAAATCGAATGCCATGGCGAAGCAGCGGTTTGAGCCATTCTCCCATTTTTTCGGTACGCCAGGGGGCAATTGCTCCCTCAAATACGGAGAGTCCTTTATCCGGTAGCACGAGATCAGGATCAATACCAAGTACCTTACCAAATCCTTCACAGCGCTTGCACGCGCCGTAGGGGTTGTTAAAGCTGAATAAATTAACGCTCGGCTCTTCGAAAAGTATTCCGTCCAGCTCAAACTTATCCGAGAAAGTACGTTGCTCTCCTTCCACAATCGTGACAATGCAACTCCCTTCCCCTTCAAAAAAGGCGGTCTGAACCGAATCAGAAAGGCGGTATTGCGTATCTTCATCATTGTGCTTCACGGCGGCACGGTCGATGAGAATGAATAGTGCAGCATCTTTCGAAAGGGTCGCTACTTCTTCGCCGGACAGTACATCCTCAATAAACTGAGTATCACCGTTAATAACCACTCGATTGTAGCCTTTGGAGAGTAAAATAGTTAATTCATCTCCCAGAGTTCGTCCTTCCCTGATCGATAAAGGAGCCATAATCAGCACCCGGGTTTGCTCATCGTGAGACAGGATGAAATCTATTACGTCCGTAACGGTGTCTTTGCGTACTTCTTCGCCCGAAACCGGCGAATAAGTTACGCCAACCCTGGCAAACAACAGTTTTAAGTAGTCGTATATTTCGGTGGTAGTCCCTACCGTCGAGCGCGAGTTGCGGGTATTTACTTTTTGCTCAATAGCGATAGCCGGTGACACTCCCCGGATGTATTCCACTTCGGGTTTTTCCATCCGACCCAAAAACTGCCGGGCGTAGCTACTAAGGCTTTCGACATACATCCGCTGCCCTTCGGCAAACAAAGTATCAAAAGCCAGCGACGACTTCCCCGAACCAGACAAGCCAGTCACTACCACTAATTTATTGCGTGGTATGGCTACATCAATATTTTTAAGATTGTGCACGCGAGCCCCCTTAATGAGTATAAATTTTCGGGGATCTAGTTCGTCAAAAGGAATTTTATCAGTAGTAAGTTCTGGTTGATTCATCATACGTTAGCCAAATGCTTCCGGGTTTGTTTGGGATTCCCTTATCTAAACTTAAACCCAAAATTCACTCCTTTAGTTTGAGTTTCCTATTGCCGATTTTGTGGGCATTCGTACTTGTGCGTTGTTGTTTAATCCGCAAATCAAATAACTCACTTAAAATATTTTAGCCAATCTGGCTTCATTCTCAAATTTTCCCTACCTTTGCACACCCAATTCAAGAATAGAAGAGTTTTTTAAGCTATAATTTTGATAATGAGATGAAACGTACGTACCAACCTTCAAATCGCAAGAGAAGAAATAAGCACGGATTCCGCGAGCGGATGTCCACTGCTAATGGTCGCAAGGTCGTGACTGCTCGCCGTAAGAAAGGTCGTTGGAAACTGACTGTATCAGACGAGAAGCGTCATAAGCAATAATTTCTAGTCTGTAAGTCTGAATAGTTGGACCGTTTGCAAGGTTTTATAAAGGACTTGGCAAACCTTAAAACTATGTCGAAAGTTGAAACAAACTTTTAAGAAAGGCGAACGATTACGCAGCCGCCGAACTATCGACCGGCTTTTCAAAAGAGGTAGTACGGAAATTCATACGTTCTACCTCTTTCCCTTTCGGGTGCTCTACCTCACCGCTCCCCTACCACCTTCGAGTCTTCCGGAGGTGCTTTTCTCGGTATCCAAGCGAAATTTTAAAAAAGCCGTCGACCGCAATCACATCCGTCGTCGTTGCCGCGAAGCATACCGTCTGAACAAAGCGAGTTCAATCCTACTAGCCGAAGATCCTATTATCGTCACCGGTACCTCCCCCGCTGAGATCCCTACTTCTATTGCTTTTTTATACCTTGCAAAAGAAAAGCAGGCTTATGACGTTATTGAGAAAGCCATGGTTAAGATTCTTTCTAAAATGGCTGAATCTAGCCATAAGTTTGTTAGCCCATAGGTGTTAGATGTTTTTACTTCTAAGGAATGTTTTAAAACTTCTACCTATCATTACTCAGGCAACATCCCGGTAGCTTGAACCAACTAACCAAATTGCTCAAAACCTACACATGAAAAAGTATCTACGCTCACTTTGGCTGGCCATTCCGGTGGCAGCTGGGCTTCTGTTTGTTTCGTTCCGTCAGGACGACCGCCTATTTGAAATAGCGAGGAATCTTGATATTTACGCTACTCTTTTTAAAGAGCTCAACGCCTACTATGTCGATGAGGTGAACCCCAATAAGTTGATCAAAACCAGTATTGACGGTATGCTTCGTACTCTAGACCCCTACACGGTCTATTACGCCGAGGACGATATCGAGGACTACATGACGATGACCACTGGTAAGTACAACGGAATAGGTGCTTTGGTAAGCTCTTTGGACAACAAGTACATCATCATGATGGTGTACGAAGATACTCCCGCCCAAAAAGCCGGTTTACAGCTCGGCGACGAAATACTCAAAATTGACGGAATAGAACTTTCCACGCTTGCCGATTCGGATCCGGGTGAACTCTTACGCGGACAAACCAATTCCACCGTCAAACTGACCATCAGGCGATTTGGTACCCCAAAATCCCAGGAAGTACAGGTAGGACGTGACGTGGTAAAAGTCACCAATGTACCTTACTACGGGATGATAAACGACGAGGTTGGCTACATAGATCTGAAAGATTTTACGGCTACGGCCTCGCGGGAAGTACGCAATGCTTTTCAGGAACTAAAAGGCAAAGGAATGAAGAAACTCGTGCTGGACCTTCGGGAAAACCCCGGTGGGTTACTCAATATGGCCATCGAGATTTCAAATGTATTCATTCCCAAGGGAGAAGAAATCGTTTCCACCAAAGGAAAAGTGGAAGAATGGAATAAAACCTACTCCGCCTACAATCCGGCGTTGGATACCGAAATGCCAATTGCGGTACTGACCAACAATCGCTCTGCCTCGGCCGCTGAGATTGTATCGGGGGTTATTCAGGATTACGACCGCGGCGTGCTAGTTGGGCAGCGTACGTACGGCAAGGGTCTGGTGCAAACTACCCGTGACCTATCCTACAATACCAAAATGAAGATCACCACCGCCAAGTATTACATACCGAGCGGTCGCTGTATTCAGGCGATTGATTATAGTCATCGTAACGAAGACGGTAGCGTTGGCAAAGTAGCCGACTCCCTGATGACGGCATTTACTACCCGCAACGGGCGTGTAGTCTACGACGGAGGTGGTGTACTACCCGATATTCTTACCGAAAAAGAGGTACATTCGCCGCTGGCAAATTCCCTGGCCCGCAAACGTTTGCTATTTGACTACGCCGTTAAATACCACTCTGAGCACGCTACCATCAAGGCAGCGCGGGATTTCAGGCTCACCGACGCCGAATACCAAGGCTTTGCTAAGTGGCTCGAAGATAAAGAATACGACTACACCACTCAGGTGGAACGCGACCTGCTTGATCTGGAAGCTTCCGCCAAGAAAGAAAAATCAATCAGCACCATTCAGGATCAGCTAAATGCGTTGAAAGCAAAGCTGTCTCACAATAAAGACAACGACCTGCAACTCCTAAAATCGGAGATCAAATCGCTATTGGAAGAGGAAATTGTCAAGCACTACTACCTTGAAAGAGGCATGAAGGAAGCCTCGTTTAACAACGATCCCGAAATGGCAGCGGCGCTTGAACTTTTTAAAGACATGAACCGCTATAATAGCTTACTTAAAGTAAAAAAGTAAACCCTTTGTTCAGAGCCGGCAACTGAATCTCTCTACTTTTTGGAGGCTCAGTTGTCGGTTTTATTTTACCCTTCTCATGCTCATACTTAGTATTGATACTACTACCAGAGGCTGTTCGGTTGCCGTCCATCAGGACAACACACTGGTAGCATCTTATGACCTCCTGACGGATCGTTCTTCCTCGGCTATGCTTACCACCCTGATGAAGAACGCCGTAGAACATGCCGGTTTTAGTCTCGAAGCATTGGATGCCGTGGCTGTTGCCAAAGGACCGGGGTCTTATACTGGACTGAGGGTAGGCGTATCTACGGCCAAAGGTCTTTGCTACGCCCTCGACAAGCCCCTAATCGCTATTTCATCGCTGGAAGCCCTGACCACCCAAACTACCGCCTTCTACCCGAATGACTTCCTCTTTTGCCCCATGATCGATGCCCGACGAATGGAGGTATTTGCGGCCGTGTACAACTCAGACCTCGAACTTATACTACCTACCCAAGCTGTTATCATCGATACTGACTCATTTGGCGAGCTATTGCAAGAGCGATCCGTTGTATTTTTTGGCGATGGTGCCGCTAAATGCAAGCCGATACTTGGCTCCCACCCCAATGCATTTTTCCCAGGGCAAGCCATTGAACCCTCAGCCCGAACCGTCGGAGTATTAGCAACCAAAGCCTACGCATCCGCTCAGTTTGAAGACCTCGCTTCTTTTGAACCTTACTACCTCAAAGACTTTATGGGTACAAAGCCGCGAAATAGAATTGTAAACCCTT
>JBDNFP010000054.1:0-5106 GCA_041689775.1 Spirosomataceae bacterium | reverse complement strand
TGCCAAACGGTTTCAAACCAAGTACAAAAAGGTATCCCCGGCTATGAAACAGGGGCTCGTGAACCAAATCTACCCCTTGGAGGACCTCCTGTTAATGAAGCCCTTAATGTTTACCATAGATTAAATGCCCAGTACCAAAAATAACAAGGTGTGGGGATGTCCACAAAATCAGAAACTTAGCGTATAATAGTGCATACTTTCAGAGAAGACCTAGTTTTTATTTACCAATCCGCGCTAGTACTAATCCATACTTCTCGTACAGTATTTCTTTTTTTGGGAAGTCGGTTAAGCGATGCTTTTTTGTAAAAACCACATCTCCCGGTTGGGTATCTCGCTCCTCGGCGTACAGACCTGAGTAGTAGTGAAAACTGGGATTATAGTGGTCATTGACAACTAGTCTTTCTGGTTTCAGTTCCTTGGCAAGCAGTGCGGCCTCTTTAACGGGTTCTTGTAGTAGTGCACCCAAACGAGGCATCCACAGTATATTGATCGTCACCAACAACACGATACCACATATCCCCATTCGAATATCCTTGGGCCAGGTATGCTTAAAAGAAGCAACGAGCGTAATGATGATTAGCAGGATCATGCTGATGAGGTAGAATACATCAAACTGCTCTGCTGCCCCCTTTATCACTTCTACGGCGTAAGCGTCTTGTACCAAAGGAATAATAGCAGGTATGATAAACGGAATAATCGTTAGCAGGAGTAAGAGTATCAACAACGGCCACAGTGGTAAACGGCTGCTTTGCGAAGCATACCACCCGGCCATGATGAACAGTGGGGTATAACCACAAATGACATAGTGATGCAGCTTGGTGCCAGACAGCGAAAAAAACACAAACACAAACACAAACCATAAAAGATGGAATGAAAAGAACCGATCATTCCAAAGATATCGGCTTTTTCCGAATACTTTCAGTACCACACCGGTAAAGGGCATCAAACCTACTAAGAGGACGGGTACAAAATACAGGATTCCCCCGTAGTGGCCTTCGAAGGCCGTTTGAAAGCGATTGATATTATGATTCATGAAAAAACCCTCAATGAATTCATCTCCGAGCTGTATATACTGCAAGATGTACCACGGAAGCGCTATTAGTAAAAAAAGTAGGATTCCTAACGGATTAATTAATCGAAGTAGAGGGCGCCAATCCCACCATCTGAGCAGGTATAATACGGTAACGGCCCCCGGAACCAGGACTGCGATTGGCCCTTTGGTCAGAAATCCTATTCCCGTCAGTGCATAGAAGGCCCATCCGTAACGACCTGACGTTAGTAATTCGTACAGCGAAAACATAGCTGCGGCCAGGCAGGCGTTCAACAAAGAATCTGCGAGAGCAGCTTTCCCTATGATGGTAATCTGTAAAGAGCAGGTAGCCATTAGGGTAGCGAAAAACGCCGCCTCGGTCCCGATCTTTTTTCTGGTATACAAATAAATAGCTCCCATCCACCCGACAGCCGCTATTGCTGAAGGCAACCGCATGGCGGCTTCACCCCATCCCAGTAGCCATGTACTCAGGTACTGAAGCCAGTTGGTAAGCGGAGGTTTGTCGTAGCGTGCTTCCTGATTGACGTAGGAAGAAACAAAATCACCCCGTAAAACCATCTCACGGGTGCCTTCGGCAAAGAAACCTTCATCCTCATCACACAGAGGAGCAGAAGATAACCCCCAACCAAAACTAAACAGAACAATGAGTAAAAGAAATACGGGGTAATACTTTTTGGAAAATAACATGGGTGAGTCTATTGTGGAAAAAAGACTAGCTGGCCATCATACCTCCATCAAGAGGGAGTGCCATACCAGTGACGAACGAATTGGCCGGATCGCAGAGCCATAAGATAGCCTGGGCAATATCGGCGGGCTCGCCATAACGCCCCAAAGGTATATTTTTTACTAGTTTTTGTTCATAGTCGGGCGCCAGGGCAAACATCTGGTCAACCATACCTGAGCGGGTAAATACCGGACAAATAGCATTGATTCGTATATTTTTTCGGGCGTACTCCATAGCGGCGGCCTTGGTTAAGCCTACTACGGCATGTTTGGTGGCGGTATATACCGGGCTGTTGGGTAAAGCGCGGAGACCAGCAACGGAGGCCACATTAACGATACGCCCACTACCCTGGATTAGCATTTGACGGATCTGATGCTGCATTCCGAAAAATACTCCACCAAGGTTTATAGCTATGATTTTATGATATTCTTCGGCGGGTACATCCGCCGTTTTAGCGATGTTTCCTGCAATACCGGCGTTATTTAGCGCAATATCAAGTTTGCCGTGTAGTTTCACTGTTTGCTTTATGAGCTCACCTACCTGGGTTGGATCAGCTACGTCGCAAAGCAAAAAAGAGGCCTTGCCACCTTCCTGAGCAATCATTCTTACGGTTTCATTTCCGCCTTCTTCCTGAATATCCGAGACAATAATCAGGGCTCCCTCGCGAGCAAAAGACAAAGCGGCCTCCCGGCCAATACCCGAGCCTGCCCCGGTAATTAATACAACTTGATCTGTAAATCGATTCATAAGCTTATGGTAAGAGTTCTTAGAATAGTATGCGTGCATACCTTTGTTCTACAAACCTATGAAAATCAAGGCATATCTGCACAGATTTCTACTATCCATTTTTTCTGATCCTATCTCTTAGCCCCAAGTCAGCCCACTTCACCGAACGGTATTCCCACCAGCTAGTCAAGTAGTAGCAACATAATATGGCCGTGGTGGTGCCTAATAAGGCTCCCACGTGGACGTCCAGCAAGAAATGTTGCAGTAGATACATGCGGGAATAGGCAACCATAATGGCTGGTACCAGGCAAAGCATCTTTACATAAGAAGAGTTGCTGAAAAACGCTAACGTAGCAAAAAGGGCAAATGCTGAAGTAGTATGACCAGAGGGAAAGCTGGCATTTTGATAGGTAGTGACACCCGCAACCGTATGAAGCCACGGCAGTACGTCGGCTAGTACACGGGAAGGCCGGTAAGAATCTCTAAAGATGTACTGCTTACTGATCTGAACAAGGATACCCGATATGGCAAATCCCACGAGTATGAGGATACCTTTCTGGTAGGAGTAATAGAGGGCTATTAATCCCAGTGGAATCACAAATAAACCATCACCCAGGTAGGTGCTCAGAGAAAAGAATACATCGCCAAAGGGAGTCCAAAGGCGGTTAAGCTCTACAATTATAAAGTTTTGGGAGTAAAATAGCTGGGTATAGCCTACACCAAACCAAAGTAGAATGAAGGGAGTCAAAAACGCCCGATTGCGGTATAAGAAACTACTCATGAATGAGAAAGGTCAGTGGTAGTTGTAAACCTCACACCTACCGTAAGAGCCTCGGCATAAATAGGATCAGCTAGATGGCCCAGGCCCGTGACGTCTGACATACAGTCGGTAAGTATCACAACTTTTGGGGCGAGTTTCGGAGCATATCGTAAAATCTGCTTCAAGCTAGCGGCTACGCAGTGAGAACGCGCTTCACCCGCTACCCAAAGTTCATCATACTGTTCCAGATCGTCCAGCAAGGCTTGGTTTAGTTCGGTTTTCGGCTCTCCTGGAACCGGTATTTGAGCCCGGAATACCCCAAAATGCTCGGCGAGTGGGTTTTCCCCTTTGACGATGGCCTTATAATTTTTCTGATTCTGGTGAGACCATTTTTGTAAAGCGTCAGCGAGCGTATCATCCAAAGCAGCCCCACGAGTACCGATCAGGCAATGTTCGGGCCAGATGAAGTGCTGAAATTCGCCTTGCGTTTCGAGTTGACGAAGGTACTTTATGGAATACTCTTTATCGAAACGGGCGTGCCAAACCCCTTGTTCTACCTCGGTAGCGCTTATAGGCGTAAATGGTGGCGGACTTTCCCCTTTCGTATTCTCCCAAAAGCCCGGATGGGCAATATCCAATACCTGATGCGTATCGAGTGTTACAATGATTTGATCAATATGATCTATCTTTTGCTCAATAAGTGCCGTGATACGTTGCATATCTTCCTGAGCACCGGGCACGTACAGGGTGCCTTCGGGCGAGCAGAAGTCAAACTGAGCATCAATAATTAAAAGGGCAATCTTTTTTGTTGTCGTCATACGGACAAAATTAGGCTATACAGGCCAATGCAGTGTTATGAAACCATTAATCAAGGCCAATCACGGGTTATTTTCAATTGATTGGCGTAAGGCGCGGTACACATGCTGTGCACGTAAGCTAATAGCGCAGCCATATTCTTTTCAAAGTCTATGTAGTATTCCTCATCAAGCTTTGTGAGCTTATTCAACAACGTCTGCACTTTTTTTGCCATGTAGAAAGAACACTTATCTGACTTCGAATTGTACGTTTCTAGTTGTTGGGAGTGTTGCTCAAAAAACTCATTTAACAGGTAGAGATAAAGCTCCACCTCACCGTATTTGTCCTTGGTGATCTTGATATGGTACGCAATATCTCCACTCAACGATCTCATATCCATCATGATCCAGCCCGGCGAATATTGGGCCATGCGAGCTACTTTATGAATCCTCAATTTGATAGCTGCACGCCTTTCCTCGGTGGTTGCTCCACCTTCAATCAGCTCAAAATAAAGCTTATCTACCAAGGATTTATCTTTCCCAATAAGCCGCAGCAGTAGCTTGTCTTTTTCTTTAACGGGCATTTGGATAATCTCTTTTTTTAATGCGTCAGGTATAGCCATTACTTGTATGGGTTACTTTTTCAAATTCTAAATGTCTTTATTTATCACCAAGAGTCAAAGGATGAAACGCCTGGAATAATTTTTTGCTGGTGTAGTTACTGACGTACTTGTTTCCGTATTTTAGTCACATTTCAAGGAAAAGGCTGTAATTTTACCGACTTGCTATCAAAAACATCATCAAATAGTAAACTAGACCATCGGTCATAGCTACTTTTGGAATAGTGTAAAAATAGTATAGTCAAGGCTGAGTGCCACTCCACATTTCCACTAATTCACCTATCCAAGCAGGGCTTTCTTGTAAAAACTTATTTCGACCAGAATTGGGTATTTTGCATCACAAAGGAGATAGGAAAGTAGTTATTTTAGTACTGATTCAGGTTCAACCGACCACAAAGGTTACTAAATACGAGACTTTTTTCTAAACTTTT
>JBDNFP010000053.1:0-3700 GCA_041689775.1 Spirosomataceae bacterium | reverse complement strand
CAATCACTACTCAAACAAAGTTTTGTGACCCTCGGAGAATTTCTTGAAAAAATACAATATCTAAAGACAACATTACCGGACTCAATTTTGGGTAAAACGTAAATGTCCAGTAGTATTATAAATACTATACTACAAAAAAGCAGAAGTCGAGGAGAGTCGATGTTCTGCTGAAAATCTGGAAACAAAAACCCTGAAAAGCCACTTAATATAATTAGAAGTGTCCTACTTGCCCAAGCATTTTCTATCTTTGCCCAAACATTGGACGACACCTATGGTCACAGATTTTGGAATCATACTACTCTTTATTATAGCCGGCTTTATACTGCTGGGTATCATTTTGGGTATAGGTCGTTTCTTACGCCCCGATAACCCGAACCCGGAAAAGAATACCACCTACGAATCGGGCGAAGACCCGGTTGGCAACGCCAACGTGCAGTTTAACGTCCGTTTTTACGTGGTAGCCCTCATTTTCGTGCTCTTTGAGGTAGAGCTTATCTTCCTGTTTCCCTGGGCCGTCGTATTTGGAAACGAAAACCTCATTGAACAAACCGACGGACGTTGGGGCTGGTTTGCGATGGCCGAAATGACGACCTTTGTGGGTATTCTCATTCTGGGGCTAGCCTATGCCTGGGCTAAGGGCTATTTGGATTGGGTTCGGCCCGAGCCAAAGATTACCCACATTGACTCGCCCGTACCTCCCGACTTGTACGAAAAATTCAATGAAAAAATGTCCAATTGATAGATTAGGCCGGGCTTGTGAGTAAGTCACAATGACACATTCATTCACTCACCGCGGGGACGGACTCCTCACTCATTCAAAATTAAGTACCCCTCATTCATTCATCGCACGGGCGACCCCGTCAAAATTAGACAACCATGGAACGAATCAAGACAGGTGATGGCGGAGTAATTATAACGAGTGCCGAAGACCTCATGAACTGGGCTCGCCTCTCCTCCCTGTGGCCGATGAGTTTTGGGCTCGCCTGCTGTGCCATTGAAATGATGGCCACATTCGCATCTCATTATGACCTCGAACGATTCGGTATCTTTCCCCGCCCTTCACCCCGGCAATCAGACGTAATGATTGTGGCCGGCACCGTTACCTTCAAAATGGCTGATCGGGTACGCCGCCTTTACGAACAAATGCCCGAACCACGCTACGTTATCTCCATGGGGAGCTGCTCCAATTGCGGTGGTCCCTACTGGGAGCACGGATACCACGTCGTAAAAGGTGTTGATCGTATCATTCCGGTAGATGTGTATGTACCCGGCTGTCCACCCCGCCCCGAAGCCCTCATTGGCGGTTTCATGAAGTTGCAGGAAAAAATCAGAACGGAGCATCCGTTAGCCCCCAAAATGCTACTGGAAATGGAAGCCAAAGAGATTGCTAGTACGTAAAGTACTTTGGTTCAATCGTTTTTGATTAGATCACCCAGATTTGACTTTATTTAGAATAATTTTAAATAGACTTGGCTATCTGATGTGAAATAGTTATTTTTACGAAAATCACTTCCGCAAGAACTCTATGACATCTGAGAAAGATCTTACGAATGAACTCTACCGGGTAGCGCATGGAGTATCTTGGCAATGCAACCTTACGAACCGTATCTACGTTCAATTTAAAGAGACAACCGCCTCCTTCCAGATTCAGGATTTTTTTTCCTTTCAACGGAAAGTAAAGTCAATCAATATCCACGAGATGATCTATAATCTTTCGGATGAATTTGATTTCGAACTCGTCGAAGCTCCCCAAAATAGCATTTCCATGCAACTGACCTTGCGTGAAATCATCGAGCTTAGGGATCTTCTGGCAGGCACCCGTTTTGTGATAACCCTCAATAGTTTCCTGCGCGAAAATAGTTTCCTGCGCGAAGTATTAGGAGATGCTGCCCTGATGTACTAGGGTCTTCTATTGTGTTTTAGACTAATTCTATGTTCCCATTCACACGTTAAAAAGCAAACTTTTCAACGTCATTTATCCATTAATTTGAACACACTTACTCAACAATAATCTACACTACTGACCATGAAAGATCTCGTAAAACTACAAACCTCACTCAAAGAAGAAATCGAAATAGCACTTAATGCCCAGTGCAAGATCGAGGCGGATGCCTCTCAGAAATACCTGGCCATGGCTTCCTGGCTCGACCGTAACGGTTTCGCCCATTCAGCCGGATATCTTTATAGTCAGGCCGAAGAAGAGCGGGAGCATTTTTTGAAAATATTCAAGTACATCACCGAAGTGGGCGGTACGGCCAATACCCCAAGCGTAGGAGAAGCTCCTCAGGAGTTTTCATCTTTCAAAAACGTTTTTGAAATAGCGCTACAAAACGAAATTGTGGTAACCAATGCCATCAATAAATTAGTGGCCAAATGCCGCGAAGTGGACGACTACGCCACGGAGGAGTTTTTGATGTGGTACGTAAGGGAGCAACGTGAAGAAGAACGCAACGCCCGCCGGGTACTCGAACTCTTTGACATGATCGACGCCAATAGTCCAACCGGTAAGTTTGAGCTCGATAAAGAAATAGCCAACGTAGGTTGCTGAGTAATACCCCCTTCTGTATTTACACAAATGGGGCCCGAAAGGCCTCTTTTGTGCTTTAAGACTTACACTTTTATTCAATAATCACCTCTTCGCTCAACTTAATAGACGGACTCCCCGCTTTCCCCACTACCCGGTTCAGGTCTTTCCAGATATTAAAATCCTGCTTGACCGTTTCCATATACCGAAGTGACTGCGGGCCTAATAATCGCGCCAGGGGTGGTTGTACATAGTGGTAGTAGTCGGTGCCGATAGACTTCCTGATCAGATCATTACTTTGGTTTACTTTGGACTGACAGTCTAGGTCGAGTATTACCGACTTTGCTTCAAACAGATTATTAATATCGTCGGGCGTCACGAAGTAGGGCAAGTGAATCTGAACGTAGTTAGGATCATGCTCGTATTTTTTCATCAGATACGACGGCACGAAGGATACTGAAAATACGGCCCTCAGTACTGACGCTGATTCAAGGGATTCCCTTTCCACCTTCTTCACTTCGTGATCTCGTAGCAAACTCTTGATGTACTCATCTTTGGAATTGATAATCTGAATAAATACAACCTTCGGTTTGGTACCCTCGGTCCGAAACAGCTGGGACGCTTTAACAAACGAGGTGTAGAAATCCTGCAAGCTCAGCATACCAGAATTATCAAAGTACCCTCCGTCGATAAAATGCCCTTTGCCCCTAACCTTGGCTGCCGGACTAAAAAACGGAAAACGATTGGTACACGACGCGGCGTATAAGAAGGGAAGCGAGATAGAATCATCAAAACTTAATAGGTCAATAGAATCATAGAAGGTAGTATCAAACACCGCCGAAGGCAGGTTGACCGAACAAGCAATTCCCCTCTGCGCATGGGTAGCCGCGGCATTCGCAATTAGCGCGGGAAAGAAACGACCTTCAATTTTTTTCTTTTCGGTAGAGGTTGGCCCAAAACGTACGAAAGGTAGTTTTTAGCATATCGGGGCTTCCGGCCACAAACTCATCCAAACTCAGCATAGCTTTCTTAGCCCGGTCGGCCACGTTTCCCATCGAGGGCCAAAGCCAGCCCGGAACCAGTTCCAGAAAAAGCTCTTTTCCCATCAGATACGTAATGTCAAGGCTCAGAAAATTCTCTTCACTTAGCTTTTGAATGTAAGCCTTCCGGTCGGGT
>JBDNFP010000052.1:0-5838 GCA_041689775.1 Spirosomataceae bacterium | reverse complement strand
TGAAACAGGGGCTCGTGAACCAAATCTACCCCTTGGAGGACCTCCTGTTAATGAAGCCATTAATGTTTACCATAGATTAAATGCCCAGTACCGATTTTTCTATATCAAATATTTACAAAAATATAACAGCTATAAGCTACTTAAATTGATTTAATGCCCTACAAGAAAAAACTGGCACGGTATTCGTTTGATACTACGCAAATTGATGTTTGGTATTTTGGAGAATAGAGAACATCAGTTTATGGGTTAGGGTAATGCATATAATGCCGGATTTTCTTAAAGTCCGGCATTTATTTTTTTTCATTATTATTATTTCCTGTGCTCAGCTTAGTCATGACAATACTTGCATTTATTTCAAAGCCGAAAATCAAAAGTAAAGAAATTAGGTATATCCAGACCATTAGAGCGATCATCGACCCGATAGATCCATACAGCTTGTTGTAGGCGCCGAAATGTGAAATATAATAAGAAAATCCAAACGTTGACAAAACAATAAGAGCTGAAGCAACGACTGCACCTATATTTATAAAAGACAGTCGAACAATTTTGTTTGGCGCAAAACGGTAAATAAGTGAAACCCCTACTATGAGAGAGGCAAAGGTGATACCATACCGGGTAAAGTTGACCAAAATGATAATCCAGGCCTGACGGATAATATTCCAATCGTTAATTACTTCCATAACCCGGTCCCCAATTACAAGCAGTACTATTGTTACAAACAACACGACCGCCAGAAGGATCGTTAGCATAAAAGCGATCGCCCGCGTTTTGAAAAACCCCCGGTTTTCTACCTCCATATATAAAATATCGAATGAGCGCATGAGAGAAACCATACCATTGGTAGAGGTCACAATAGTTAATATAAAACCCACCGAGAGTATATCACTCCGGGGGCGACTAATTATTTCAAGGATGGTCGACTGAGCTTCATCGTAAATGCCACCAGGCATAATTTCCCTGAGAAATTCCATGATTTGAGCCTGTAAATTCACTACCGGAATATAGGGAATAAGGGTAAAAAGGGTAATCAGGGCTGGAAAAGCTGAGAGGGTAAAACTAAACGCAACAGAAGTTGCTCGTTGGTCAATGTCGTAAATCAGAATCTTATCAATAAGATTTACGACGATATCATAAAGTGAAACTGAGCCCCGAAATAAGGTTGTACTTTTCAGCCAGATAGTGAGGCTTTGGAGATACCGATTTTCGAGGAGTTTTTCTAGCATACACTGAGTGGTTATTCCTGGTAGTACGGGCGGAGTTTAGCCAAAAGACCCGCTGGCGCAGCGCACAACCGCCCGGTATCTCGCCGTTGGAATACCAGCGTGGTCTCGCCAGTATTCAAAAGTATTCCATCCTGATTCCTGATCTCGTACTGAAAGACTACCCTAGCCGAGGGAAGCGCAGGAATTCGCACATGAACGGTTAGTAAATCATCGTATCGGGCGGGTTTGATATATCGCGACTTATTTTCATAAACCGGCATCATAATGCCTTCGTCTTCCATCACTTTGTAATGAAAATCCAGACTACGAAGAGCCTCTACCCGACCTATCTCAAAATAACGGGCATAGTTACCATAGTATACGTAGCCCATTTGATCTGTATCAGCATAGCATACTCGAATCCCCTCTACTTCAAAGCTAAACATTTTGCTTGTGTTTTAAATAAATCAAGGTAGCCGCCCCAACGCCAGCTACGCACCTATTTCATAATTTGCCGACGATTCAACTCCGCCTGATACATCCGGGCATTTGCGAGATGATCAGTATAGTTATCCGCAAAGGCGTGGTACCCCGACAGATCCGCTTTAGCGCACATGTAGGTGTAAGTATGTTTTTCGTAGTCAAGAACCGCATTTAAAGAAACAAGGTCGGCTACCCGAATGGGTCCGGGAGGTAATCCGGTGTTCAAATAGGTGTTGTAAGGCGAAGGAACCCGAAGCTGGGCGGTAAGAATACGTTTAATTCCAAAGTCCTTCAATGCAAATTTGATGGTTGGGTCAGCTTGCAAGGGCATGTTGGTTCGTAGCCGATTGATATACATACCCGCTACCCGAGGGCGTTCGTCTTTCTTCCGACCCTGCTCCTCCTCCACAATGGAGGCAAGAATAGATACTTCCACGGGAGTCATATCAATAACCTTCGCTTTGGCTAAGCGTTCATCATTCCAAAACTTCTTGTATTCACTGTGCATCCGATCCAGGAAGCGCTCCGTGTTTACATCCCAAAAAATATCGTAGGTATTCGGCAAAAACATACTCACGATGGTTACTGTATCGAGTCCGTACTTCTGGCATACTTCCGGATTATTGAGAGCGTCTCTAAACTTGGCTTCCCCAAACTCAAACTTGCTACCGATTCGTTGAACGAGTTCTTCCTTCAATCGTATATTATTAAAGGTAAGCCGAACGGCATCCTGATTTCCTTCCCGGAGTTTAGTAATAACGGTATAGTTCGTTGAGTTAGGCTTTATAACATAACGGCCACTTTTTACCCGATCGGGGTACTTTAATAGCTTAGCAAGGAACTGAAAGGATACCTGGTCGTTGACGATTTTATGCTTTTTTAAAGTATCAAGGACAGTCTGATAAGAAGCCCCATCAGTAATGTACAAAGCAAAACTTTCCTCCTTTTCCAGTAGCAAGTTGGGAGTTTTGAAGATTTGCCAAAAATAGAAGGTAAATGAAGTGGTAATTACCGCTAGGGTAATAAAAGCACCAACCTTGAAATTACGAGATATCATGTAGATCGAAAAGTTGAAAAATCAAGCAAATAAAAAAACACCTTACTTAGGTCTCTATGAATATTAATGGGTTAATCCACTACTTTCTCTCGAAAGGAATAGAAAAGCGAACGGCTAGTTCATGTAGTGATTCAACCACTGAACCAAGTACTGGAATACCTTCCTTCCTTCGTATGGCTTCGGTTTCTCGCTCAGGATCACCGGGTATTATCACCTGCTTTCCTTCCACCGCTTTTGCATTTCGAAAAGCCCCGATCCATTTGTCCATATTGTCTTTAAACTCGTCTGCGGGCCGGAAACCGTCAACACGCATAGCCCCTAAAAAGTGCCCGGTACCCAAGCCGACTCCGGCCTGAGCAGCCATAAATGCGGCGGTGGCGAAAGGCGGTACCCATGGGCCATAATTAGCCCCAGAAAGTACTCCAGAGAAAATATCCACAATGGCACCCAAGCCGTATCCTTTATGACTGCCATGCTCGCGATCAGAACCTAGAGGCAGGAGTCCTCCCCCATTTTTGACAGCATTCGAGTCGTCGGTAGGTTGTCCTTCGGCATCCTGCGCCCAGCCAATTGGTGCGGGCAAACCTTTACGCTGTAGTATTTCAAACTTGCCATACGCCACCGCCGTAGAAGCAAAGTCGGCGACAAAAGGGGGTTCTACTCCTGCCGGAACTGCCACTGCTATGGGGTTAGTACCCAGTAGTTTTTCGAGCGAAAAAGTTGGGGTTACTAACGGTGCCGCATTGGTCATGGTCCAGCCAATCATATCTTTTTCAAGAGCCATCATCGCGTGGTAACCAGCTATCCCAAAATGATTGGAATTCCGTACAGAAACCCACCCCGAGCCAACATTTTCAGCTTTTTTCATCGCGATCCGCATGGCTTTGGGTGCTACTACCAAGCCAAGGCCCCGGTCGCCATCTACCGTAGCGGTACTTGGCGTTTCGTGCACAATTTTGATCTCAGGGGTTGAGTTCAACCTACCGTTATCATATAGCCTTATATATCCAGTCAGCCGCGCAATACCGTGAGAATCAATACCTCGGAGATCAGCACTGATCAAAACCTCTGATGCCAACATGGCGTCGGGCGGTGGGCAGCCAATTTTAATAAAAACTTGTTCGACAAATTTTTGGAGGTAATCGAAATGGTACATGAAGACAATTAATAAATGAGACGTAGTATTGACTCAACGTAAACGGGTCAAACTGATATTTACATTAAGTCCTGCAAATATCAGCATCAGCAACCTTGTTACAAAATAAGCCGCCCAACAAAGCCGGACGAGGGCTTGAAAAGAACCTGATTCAGGCTATTTAAAAATTTCTAATAAATAGCTTCGTATTAATCGTTTTGAAGGAACCTACCTACAAAAAACGTAGTTAATCTTTACAAAAAAGCGAAGGTTTTCGTTTTGGAACCGTCAATTTGAATTGAATTGAATTACAAAATTTTGGCAATCTGGGGTTTGACAATGGCTATTCGAACCCAAGGACCCAAACTATGGTATCATAATTGTTATTCATTTCGCGATAATACCCCCACCAAGCTCACGAGCAGAAGTCATTACTGTTACCAATATACCTAATGCTTATTTATTCTTGCTCCTATGGAGATTAATAACAAATTTTTGAAACGTATTCTAAACTATTTTGTCCGGGGTTTAATTTTGGTAGCCCCTCTTTATTTCACCATCCTTATCATTTGGACGGGAATTGAATCGATGGATAACATTTTGCCAATCTCCATCCCCATCTCTCAGAACAAATCGGTTTATCTTCCGGGGTTGGGTATCGTGATTATTCTTTCTGGGATAATCTTTTTGGGTTTTTTTGTGTCAACGGTTATCCCTCAGTCGTTCTTTAAGTTCAGCGAAAGCATACTGCGCAAAATACCGTTAGTGAGTATTATTTATTACTCTATAAAAGACCTGATTACCGCTTTTGTCGGAGATAAAAAGAAGTTCAATCAGCCCGTCATGGTTACTATTAACCGCGATTCTGATATAAAAAAACTAGGTTTTATCACCCAGACTGACCTCAGTCATTTATATATAAAGGACTACATTGCGGTATATATGCCCCACTCGTACGCCTTTTCTGGGGAGCTTTTTATCGTTCCAATTGCGAATGTGACCCTACTGAACGCCACTAGTGCGGATATCATGAAAATGATCATCTCGGGGGGAGTTTCGGTTAAGGCCCAAATGGAGGAGCAAGCCTTCGAAAACTAATTCCGTACAAATAGCCGCCGTAATGGATCTATAACTTGTAATAATGGTACGGAAATCAAAATACAGATATAGCCACTTGGTACCATGAAAATTACTTCGCAATTACTACTATTACTATTATTGTTGGTAGGTATCCCTACGCTTACCTGGGCTCAAGACCAATACGATCCGGCGAAAGCCTTGTCAAGTGAAGAATTATTTCTAAAAAAAAACGGCAACAAAAGAATTTTTACTAGGGCTATCCAAAATTACCTGATTTTGGATACCACACCCTTATTAGGCGGTTTTCACCGATACCGTTATTTCCCCGGAGATTTAATCCGATTCCGGTTAAAAAGTAAATCCGCTCGTTTTAACGAAGAGATTTACAGCGTTTCTGACAGCAGCTTCAACTACGTATTAATCAACAACCTGGCGCAACGGATGGAATACCCTGACATACAAATAGGGGACCTCAAATCCGTTAAAACCCAGCTTAGAATACCTTGGGTCACGGAGGGTAGCTTCGTGCTACCATTAGCCGGACTAGTATACATCGGGGCTGATTTTTTCAATAAAGGAATTGATGGACAACGCTATACCACCGACCGTCGGTCGCTCATCGTGGGTGGAGGCCTCATTGCTACCGGTCTGGTATGTTACAAAGTAAGTTTCTCCTCTATCAAGATTAACAAGCATAATCGGGTTCGCGTGCTTCAAACCTACTGAGCCTTCTATCCCGGGATAAGTACTAGAGACAAATTACTTTGCATTAAATGGGCTAAAATTAATATTCAGACATCGGCCGACGTTGGCCAAGCATCTGTTGACAGCGTATGCGAGCGTTTGATCGTCTCGGTAGTCCTCCGGCCTGAGCCCCCCTC
>JBDNFP010000051.1:0-9048 GCA_041689775.1 Spirosomataceae bacterium | reverse complement strand
CTCAACCATTTCGCCCTAAAAGGGAAAATATACATCAAGGCTATTCAAGCCGCTTTCAAAGAACTAGAACTACTCAAACTAAAACACACAGGCAATATTTCCTTTGGATAAAAACAGACTTGCGTAACATCAAATACTAATAGAACAATCATCGAAATGCTACGGGTAAAAGTAGGAGTATCCGGCTTTGAAAGTCCTTGTAAGGCAATATAGATCCCCAAAAGAGGAGTGATGAAACCGGGAACCATATTTATAAAGCGTTTCATAAAGTAAGGGGGGGGACCGTTAGTTGGGAGTTGAGGGCATATTTCTTCATGCCTAATGTTCCGGTTGAATATCATCCGATTTTTGGTGACCGTCTCCATATTTCGGTTGAAAGGAAGATAGAAGTATAGTCTGATTGCAAATTGATGTTAGCAGATTATTAGCAATCTAAGTAGCTGATAGCTTGTAGCTGTTATCTTTTTGTAAATATTTGATATAGAGAATATTAGCCAGTAATTTGACTAAATTAATAATACAAACTAATTATGCATTAGTACTTATTGTGAATTAGTATCTACACCGCATTCCTCGACGACTAGCCGATTCGCGCCCGCCAGTTAGGCAAATGTAGGAATCCATCAACACCCTGATCCCGATTTCGTGTGCACCCCGGGTATACCCGTTCAGGGAAGAAAAGAGGGTCATGTCGTGGCTGTATTGGAACAGTACATTGCCAACCTGCCAGCCCAGAGAAGCTACGAGCGCATCGCGGCGTTGGGGTGCTGGTAGGCCGCGCACCCATACGCCCAGCCAAACGGGGCTGTAAATAAAATTGAAGCCCGCCTCCCATTGCATGGTACCTCCCTGCCTCGTCACCTGCAAGGCGGGCACAAAGGCCCGATAGCTCAAATCTTCGTGCCCCAGCCCTCGTGACCACAGCACCATGTTGAGCGGAATTTTATAGTAAGCCTGTACATTCAGGCTTTGCAGGTAGTTGTCCCGCAGGTTCGCTTTTCCACCCAGATGCCGCACGCTAGCCCCGATACCCACTAGGGGAGCATCTTCTTCCTCCTCACCGTACTCAATGAGTGCGCCAGCCGACCAATCGGCTTTGAAGGACGATAGCTGCCCCTGCGCTAGGGGATCTGCGGTGCCCATGTACTGCGATACAAAGGTAAGGTTGGTGGGGTCAAATTTCTCGGATACGACTCCTCCTTGGATGCCCGTACTTAACCGTAGCTGTTCGTTGAGGTAGGCATGGCCGGCTGCCGACAAGGCAAAGGTAGTGGTAGATAGGGCCATACCGCGCTGATCGGTGAATACCTGTGCTCCTACGCCCATACTTAAATTTTTTCGCTCATACCTTTTACAATTGGCAAGGTATGTATCTACCGAAACAAAAGAGGTGTTGAATGGGGTGCCCAGCCCGCCCCATTGGCGGCGGTGGGTTGCAAATACGCGTGTATCTTCTGCGTAGCCTGTAAAGGCTGGATTATAGTAAAGCTGATTGAGGGTAAACTGGGAAAACACGGGGTCCTGAGCATAGCTCATAACTGAAATCAGATAACCCAATAAAAAAAGTATAATTCGCTTCATAATGGCTTGTGGGGGGGGTTATCGGATCAGGTAAATAGTACTAGCATAGTTTTTCTTGATGCCATCGCTAAACTGGATCAAGACTTCCAGTGCGTACATATCATTAGGCATAATGACATTCTGAAAGGTACCGTCCCAGGCCTCAGCGGGATTTTGACTGCCGGGTGGTATGCCCTTGGCTTCAAAGAGGATTTCGCCGGTACGCTTTCGAATTCTCATGAATTCAATTTGTTCGATGCCATTTCCAAAAATCGTGTATAAATCGCCGATTCCGTTGCCATTGGGCGTAAAAGCCTCGGGGATCAAAACCTCGCAGGAGTCTACCACGATCACCCCGATTTGTTCGGTAGAGTCGGTACATACATCCTCATAAGTCGCTTTGAACTTCACATCATAGCGGCCGGGCCGGAATGCAATCAGCGGATTCTCCGCGTTGGAGACCCGCCCATCGCTAAACTCCCAGTAGTAGCGGGTGGTATTTTGGGCCAACGACCGCAACTGCACAGGACCTGGCGAACAGACTTTGAGGCCGTTGTCTACCGCAAAATCGGCCACTACTTTTGGTTGAATACGAACAGATTTTTTGATTTCGGCCCGGCATAGCTTTGTGGTACCAAACATCGCCAACGTAATGACCTGGTTGCCGTTTCTCTGGTAAATGTGCGAAGGATTATAACGGGTCGAGTCCAGGGTACCATCTCCAAAATCCCACAGAAAGGTGTTGGCCGGATTGCTCCGGTTGGTGAGCTTTATCTCTTGCCCCTCGCAGCCGTACGGGACTGTTACAGTAAAGTCCGGTTTGGGCAGCTCCGTAATTCTCACCGGTCGCTGAATGGAATCATAGCCGCAGCCAGTATCGGCTATCAGCGTAACCATGTAGGTGGTGTTGGCTTTGGCAAAAGCAAAGCTGGGATTTTGAAGGGTGGAGATATTTTCAGTCCCAAACTTCCATACCCAACTTATGGGCTTGGGGGTGGTGGCATCTGTAAACTGAATGGGTTCGCCCGGACAAGCTTCTGACTGACTTAGGGTAAATAGCGGCTTGATGGTGTTGGGAATAACCCGGATGAAAACTTGGTCGGTATCACTACCACACTCACTGAATACCACTAGTCGAATTCGGTAGGTACGGATTGTATCAGGAGCAGCGAACTCCCGGATCAAGGTATCCTTAGCTGACTGCACGGGCGTGGTACCATCGCCAAAGTACCAAAGCGTTCGATTGGCCTCATGGCCCGTGGAGCGGTTGGAGAAGGTGATTTTACCCGGACTGCACCGTATCACCGTGGAGTCTACGCCGAGTTCGGCCCTGGCCAATGGGCGTACGGTTAGGGATTGGACGGCGGTTTGGGTACCACAGCCGTTTTCGGCCTTCATTTGGACCGTGAATGTTTTGGGCTGACGAGCGTTGTTTTCAAATGTGAGCGGTGCTGGCTGAAAGCCCGTGAAGGTGGTGCCGTCGCCAAAATCCCAGGTGTAGGTTACGTCGCTGCGCGGCGCGCTGTTGACTTGGAATGTCGCTTGGAGGGGTGAACAATTGTTGCCCGATTGAACATCAAACGAAATGGCAGTGGGTGGGTTCGTAATCTCTACCTCACTGAAAGTAGAGTCGCGACAGGTACCCGCCACCGCTACCAGACTGATGGTGTGCTTTCCGGCTGGTAGGTTTGAAAAGGTAGGCAATCTTGTACTGAATTCTAGCCTTCCGTTTACGTACCAGCGATACGACGACGCCCCCTGCGAGTCGTTGTTAACGGTAGGCAACGTACCGCTACATCCGCCCTGAATAGTAAACACGGACTTCGGCTGACCAATGGAAACGGTAGCCCGCGCGGTAGCTCTACAGCCCGTAGTATTGGCCACTTCGTACACCAAATTCAGGCGCGTGGCGGTCACACCCGTCAGGATAAGCGAGTCGCCCCGGATACAGTTATTGCAGTCAGTGGTGGTCCATTGCCCACCGGCCGGTGTGCCTGTCAATTTTACAGCCGGGGTCCCCTGGCATGACTCTACATTGGTAGCGGTAGCTTCGATGCCTTCTACCGTAACGGTAAACTCAGCACTGCTAGCGCAATTGCCCACTCCGATCGCATACCGGACCTTGAAAGCCCCTTTCGTCGCGGGCGTAAATACACCGGTCTGACTGTTGACATTCGTGCCTGACCACTGCCCTCCGGCTATATTGGCCCTGATAGCAAAGGCCGGGCTGTTGATGCATACCGTCGTGTCTCGGCTCAGAATCTGCGCGATCTGCGGGGCATTTACTAGAAACGTGTCCCGGTCTACCTGCAAGCCACAGGGGCCTTGCAACCGGGCCTCAACAGTGACCGGCGTGGCCGAATAGTTTAGCGATACCCCAGTCGTGGGGTTAAAAGCCTGGCCGTTGAGGGAATAGGTTGCGCCTGCCACGGGATTGGGTATTTTGTACAGGTAGGGCTGCTCACAGATTAAATCCAGCTTGGGTATGGATAGGATGGTTTGCTCCACCACCGTCACCGTAAACTCGGCACTACTAGCGCAATTGCCCGAGCCAAGGGAGTATTGTATTTTGAATGTACCTCTGGTGGTGGGAGTATACACCCCGGTTTGCCTGTTGACATTCGTGCCCGACCATTGTCCTCCGGCCACATTGGCCTTAATGGCAAAGGCCTGGCTATTGACGCATATCGTTGTGTCTCGGCTCAGAATTTGTACAGCCTGCGGGGCATTCACCAGAAACGTATCCCGATCTACCTGCAAGCCGCAGGGCCCCTGCAACCGGGCCTCGGCAATAACCGGCGTGGCCGAATAGTTCAGCGATACACCCGTAGTAGGGTTGAAGGTCTGGCCATTGAGGGAGTAGGTCGCACCCGCCACCGGATTAGGGATTCTGTACAGGTAGGGCTGCTCACAGATCAAATCTAACTTAGGAAGCGACAGGGTAGTTTTATCCACTACCTTGTGCGAACAACGCAGCGGTGCCGACTGCCCGCAGTCACTTTCTACCACTAGTGTAATCGTATACTGGCCCGATTGCGAAAACTTTATCTGGGGCTTTGGTGAGTTTGCATTTGTATTATTGATGAAGGTGTAGGGGCCACCCGTCACAGTCCAACGATAACGGGTAGCATCAAGCGATATAGTTGCATCCATGGTCAGGACACCTCCTCCCGCCAGGCACACTACTGTATCTTGGTTCACAATGGTGAGCCCCTGTGTAGTGTATTTAGCCACCGGCCTTCTCTTGACCGGTATACTTACCGAGGCTTTGGAAGTACCGCATGCCAGAGAAGTGGCCGTCAGTGAAAAATTATAGAGAGAGTTGGCAGGGTTTACATTATTGATGGTCGGCTGAAAAGCAGTCGAAGTCTGTCCATTTCCCAGGTCCCACAGCCATGTAATATCACTATCGGAGCCGGGACAGCTATTGTTTCCCAAGCGGATGCTTTGGCCCTCACAAACGTCTCCATTGGTAGAGATAGCCGCTACCGGGGTTTTGTTAAAAGTTAAATTTAAACCTTTATCACTATTTGGACAGTTTGGATAAACAAAAATAGGAAAACGCTTCGTACTGCTCTGGCAGTCTCTTAAGAAAGCCTTAAGGTCGTAGGTATGGGTCCGCTCTACAACTGCTAGGTCTGTGAATGTTTCACTTTTCCCATCGCCCCAGTCTACTTCGTACTTCGTAGCTGTGCAGTTCTTGGGTAGCTGTTTGATCTTGATAGTAACTACGTAAGTCGTATCGTTGGGCCCGATGCAGATAACCCCACCGCAAACACCATTTTTACCACAAATATCGAACTCCACCCGATCCTGAGCCTGACAGGTCTGTCCATTCAAAAAGCCAAGGAGGTATATCATTCCCCCTAATAATTTTACGTAGAAGTAATTTCTTTCGGACTCAATATTGCATGGGTTGGGTGGATTCATAAAAATTGATTTAGCTGTATAGTTAAATTTGTATTCAGGCCGGTTTGATGCGAATTAACATTAATAAATATGTAAAGAATAATAGTCAAAGAGCACCCTTTGCAATGGATATTTGCTCCAAAACTTATTAAACGGTATTTATGCATTGATCAAATAGCTGGGCATCTTACTTTATCTTGAAATCAAACCAATTAGAGCAATCAACATCCTAATGAATAACCCTCTCAACCAACACTACTGGGATCTTCGGTACGAGCAAAATCAGCTCGGCTGGGACTTAGGCACGGTATCCCCCCCGCTAAAATCTTATTTCGATCAGGTGGAAGATAAGTCGTTGAAAATACTGATTCCGGGCGGAGGAAATAGCTACGAGGCAGAGTACCTAATGCAGCAGGGTTTTACGGACGTAACCGTCGTAGATGTTTCGGGCGTGGTGATTGGAAATCTCCGGCGGCGGTTTGCTACCTACCTGGATCGGGGGTTAACGCTGGTTCATCAGGATTTTTTTGAGCATGGCGGACAATATGACCTCATCGTGGAGCAAACGTTCTTTTGTGCACTCAACCCTTCGCTCCGCCCCGACTACGTGCAACACATGGAGGAGCTATTAAGTGAACGGGGTGAGCTAGTGGGGGTACTTTTCGATCGGGACTTTGTGGGCGGGCCGCCTTTTGGTGGTCATCGGGAAGAGTACCGGAGCTTAATAAGTACTACCCTAAACGTACTGACTATGAAGTCGTGCTACAATTCGGTACCACCTCGTATGGGTTCGGAGGCCTTTTTGATAGCACAAAAAAAGCAGGCATGACCTTTGGTCAATGCCTGTTCTCTTTTCAAAAGTTCATAGCTATATTTTGTAAGATAATTTATTCTATCAGAGGAAAGACCTCAATGGGCTAGCCAAATAGGATACTATATTTTCGGTCAGGCTCAAAAAGCGGGCGTTGGTTGGTAAATCTTTCTCGATATCCTCCTCGGAAGAAAATAGCGATATCATTTTCTCTCCCAGAACTTTGCCATTAATACCTACTATGCGTATAATCCAGCGAGCGATGCACTGTGAAAACGAAGCCGCCGCACTTTCGGGTTTTAGGAAAGTCTCTTCGTCGGGAGCATTCGTGGTGGTAGGGGCAGTATCCGGCTTTAATACGGCTGACTTGGAGGTTATTTCAAGGGTTGAGACCTTGGATACTTTCTTTACTTTTTTAGATTTCAGCATCTTTTGAGCCACAAGCATATTGTGTGAATACCCGGTGGCATTTACCTGAATACTAATCAAGAGCAAAATAATTATTACTTTAAGAGCTTTCATGGCGACGTATTTTAGGTTGTTGTGTATGGGTGGTTTAGGTGGTCATTCTTAATTGATAGTACAAATATATATCTTTTCTAAGGTATCTTGCAATACATAGTACCTTGTTTTTTATAAAATTTTAATAAATTCTTCGTTAAATGCCTTTTTTATGGTTTAAAGCCACTTTTTCTGTCAAAAGACAGAGCAGTAAGCCATCAACCAAAGAACTGCTAGAAAACAAGGCAGAACACTGCGGTGTTTTGCTCCTGATTAATTAATAGATGTAAATTTCAATAAAAAGGTTGCACTTCACAAGCAAAAAAAGACGAATAGGCTATTTTTTGGGGATGAACTGCCCGAAAAAAAGGATGAAGCCGTTGGAGGGCTTCATCCTTTTTTTGGTGAAGTGAAGTACTACCGATTAAAAAGGAGTCGTTGCCCGGTGGTAGCTTCGTTAAACTGTCCGTTGGCGAAGGCCAAGTGACCCGACACGAAGGTATGCGTTACGCGCGAATGGAAGGTAGTACCTTCAAAAGGTGACCACCCACACTTTGAAAGAAGTGATTCGGGCACGACGGAAGTAGTTTGATCGAGGTCTACCAGCACCAAATCGGCCCAATACCCTTCCCGAACGTATCCGCGCTCTTTGATCTGAAAACAGTCGGCTACGGCGTGACTGGTTTTTTCCACCACGCGTTCGAGTGAAATTTTACCTTCTCTGGCAAATTCCAGCATCACATTGAGCGAGTGCTGTACCAACGGTAGGCCGGCGGGCGCCTGCCAGTAGCCTTGGGCCTTTTCGTCAATAGTATGGGGGGCGTGGTCGGTAGCGATGACGTCGATGCGGTCATCGAGTAGCGCCTGAAAGATGGTTTCTTTATGGTTGGCGGCCTTGATAGCCGGGTTACACTTGATTTTGGTACCCAATTGGCGGTAATCTTCGGCGTCGAACCATAGGTGGTGAACACAAGCCTCGGCCGTAATCAACTTGGGTGAACCATCGGCTAGCAGGATTTTGCCATCTACCCGCTTACCTACTTCAAATAGGGTGGTCTCGTCCCCCGTAGAAATGTGTAAAATGTGCAAACGGGTGCCGTTTTTTCTGGCGAGTTCTGCCGCAAAAGCAGATGATTTAATACAGGCCTCTTCGTTTCGGACAATGGCGTGAATATCGTAGGGTAGATTCTCGCCATACTTTTCTTTGTAGTATTCGGTTCGCTGCCGCACGGTAGGCTCGTCTTCGCAGTGGGTAGCGATAAGGCAGGGTGCGTCGGCAAATACTCGTTCGAGTATCTTGGGGGCGTCTACCAGCATATTCCCGGTAGAAGAACCCATGAAAATCTTAATGCCGCAGATACGCTGCGGGTCGGTGCGCATTACCTCATCGTAGTTGTCGTTGGAAGCCCCCATGAAGAATGAATAATTGGCGAGGGCGGTCTTGGAGGCGATGACGTACTTCTCTTCCAATAGCTCCTGCGTGAGTGCGTTGGGTACTGTGTTAGGCATCTCCATAAAAGACGTAGTACCTCCGGCCACGGCGGCCCGGGCTTCAGTGGCAATGGTAGCCTTGTGGGTAAGTCCCGGCTCCCGAAAATGTACTTGGTCGTCGATCACTCCCGGAAGTAGGTACTGTCCTTTTGCATCAATAACCCGATCGGCGGCGAGGTGCTGTAAGTCTTTGCCGATTTTGGCGATTCGACCATCCTGGATCAGAATATCGGCATCTTGAATACTTCCTTCGTTAACTAAGCGACTATTGAGGATCAGGGTTGACTGCATGGGGATGTAGAAGAAAAGTTAGGGTACAAAAGTACAAGGTAAAGGGTATTCCTAAACAAAGAGACAAAACGAGCTTTTTGATCCGAAGAACTAATTGACATTCTGCTGATTTTTCTCCTCGTTATCTTGATAAGATCCCGTGAGGCATACTTTTGGTAGAATGGGTAGTTCAACCCAATAACGATATGCTTATGAAAGCTTTCGGAATTATACTAGCCATCTTGGGTTTAGCCACGCTCGTTTTCAATGGATTTAGCTACACAAAAAAAGAGAAAGTAGTAGATATTGGCCCTATCAAAATAAATGCCGATAAACAAGAAAGTGTGAGTTGGCCCACCTATACGGGTGCTATTGTGCTTACAGCTGGTATTGGATTAGTGATTATGGATGTAAAAAAGACTTGAATTCAAGTAATAAACGCAACGGTCGTTTAAAAAAGCCAGGCAGCCCTGATTTGGGCCATGGCCCAAATCAGGGCTGCCTGG
>JBDNFP010000050.1:0-4982 GCA_041689775.1 Spirosomataceae bacterium | reverse complement strand
CGGTATAACCTGGAACAATTGCTCGGATGGCTTCTTCAAAACGGGCTCCATAGGTGCGGTAGCCGTGGCCGAGTCTGATCCGAATGTAGTCTACGTCGGAATGGGAGAACACGCTCCTCGCGGGGTCATGACCTCCTACGGTGACGGAGTGTACAAATCCGTTGATGCTGGCAAGACCTGGGCTAAAATGGGTTTGGATGAAACCCGCCAAATTTCGATGATACGGATTCACCCGACTAACCCCGACGTCGTTTTTGTGGCAGCGCAGGGAGCCTTATATGGCCCGTCGAAAGAAAGAGGGATTTATAAATCAATCGATGGAGGAAAAACCTGGGCGCAGGTGTTGTTTGTCGACGAAAACTCGGGTTGCTCAGATTTGAGCATGGATATGACCAATCCTAGAGTACTCTACGCTGCGATATGGGATCACCGCCGATTGCCTTGGCAAATGGTCAGTGGTGGTAAAGGGAGTGGATTGTACAAATCAACCGACGCTGGTACTACTTGGACCAAAATGGAAAAGGGCCTACCCAAGGAAATGGGTAAAATGGGTATTTCGGTATCAAGGGCAAACCCAGAAAGAGTATTTGCGGTGGTTGAGTCTGATACGGAGAAGGAACAAGGAGGTGTCTTTCGGTCGGATGACGCCGGAAAAAGCTGGACCCGGGTAAGTAAGGATCACCGGACGGTGCAAAGAGCTTGGTATTACATCGAAATATTTGCTGATCCGGTCGATGAGAACACCGTATACGTTCTCAACTCACCCGCATTGAAATCCATTGACGGTGGTAAAACATTTACCAAAGTTTTTGGAACAACGCACGGTGATCACCACGATCTGTGGATTCATCCAAAGAATAACAAAAATATGGTGGTGTCCAACGACGGTGGCGCGGCGGTTAGTTTCAACGGCGGTGGTACCTTTTCGTTTCAGAACGGTATGCCGACGGCGCAGTTTTATCGGCTTAGTGTAGATAATCTGTTTCCTTACCGGATTTACGCCGGACAGCAAGACAACTCCTCGGTCATGATTTCCAGCCGTAATACCGCTGGAAGCGGAATAACCGAGCGGGAATGGGAGCCCTCGGCGGGTGGCGAGAGTGCTTTTCTTGCTTTTGATCCTGATGCACCCCGTTACGTTATGGGAGGTAGTTATCAGGGTACGATTGAACTCCTTGATTTGCAAACTAAGGAAGGCAAAGGCGTCATGGTATCGCCCATTCAGTACCAAGCACTGGAAGCCAAAAATATGAAATACCGCTTCAACTGGAATGCCCCGATTATTTACTCCAAAAGAGAAAAAGCCTACTACCACGCGGGTAATGTGGTACTAAAAACTACTGACCTCGGCAAAACCTGGAACGCGATTTCGCCGGATCTCACCCGGGCCGATACGGCCAAGCTAGGCTTAGGCGGTGCTCCCTACACCAACGAAGGCGCCGGCGGCGAAAACTACGCAACGATTGCTTATTTGGTAGAATCACGGAATGAAGCCGGTGTATTTTGGGCGGGTAGCGATGACGGACTGGTTCATATTACCCGGGATGGCGGTAAAAGCTGGACGAATGTTACGCCAACAGGTTTACCCGAGACATTAATAAACTGTATCGAGGTTTCTCCCCACGACAATGCTACTGCCTACCTTGCTACCACCCGCTATAAAGTAAATGATTTTACGCCCGCCGTATATAAGACGACGGATTACGGAAAAACCTGGAAAAAAATTAATGCTGGTATACCCTACGGAGCGTTTCCCCGGGTTGTTCGGGAAGATGATCAGCGTGAAGGGTTATTGTACGCGGGTACCGAAATTGGATTGTATGTATCTTACAATGGTGGTGAAAGTTGGAGCCCATTCCAATTGAATTTGCCCGTAACGCCCATTACGGATCTTAGAGTCCATCAGAACGATCTGATTGCATCTACCCAGGGTCGCTCTATCTGGATTTTGGACGATTTGGGTCCCGTACGTCAGTTCGGTCCAAGTATTTCAAAGGACAGCTTACATCTTTATACCCCCGAGGATACCTACCGGGTGTCGGGCCGTAGTACTTTGGATAAAGTTACCGACGAGGAAGATGCAAGTATTGGAGTAGGTAGAAATGGTTTTTCGGGTGATAATCCTGCTACGGGGGTAGTACTTTATTACCAATTACCAACAAAACCTGATACGAGTATCGCTACTACTCTGGACTTACTCGATGCCAAAGGACAGGTAATACGTTCATTTAGCAGTAAAGAGGATGATAAATTTGTAACGTATCCCGGTGGCCCATCTCCGGATGATGTTCTGCTGATGAAAGGCGGATTAAATCGGTTTGTGTGGGATATGCGGGCCGAAACGCTACCCGGGGTGCCTAAGGTGTTTATTGAGGGTAGTTACGACGGTCGGAAAATGGCACCGGGCAAGTACACCGCTCGCTTGACTTACGGTAAACAAGCCAAATCGGTGGAGTTTAACACTCTGGCTGATCCTCGCATTAAAGCTACGGAGGCCGAGTACCAGGAGCAGCAGCAAGTCATGATGTCGGTGGAAAACAGCGTTCGGGAGATTCATGAGTCGGTGTTGAAAATGCGCAAGGTACGTAGCCAGGTGAGCGAGTTTACCAAATTGGCAAAAGACAAGCCCGAGATGAAAGAATTGACCGTAGCTGGTAATACCTTGGTCAAAAGGATGAAAACATGGGAAGAAAAGTTGGTTCAGAATAAATCTGAATCAAACGACGATGTGATCAATTTCATTAACCGGTTAAGTGCCGACTATATCTTCGTGCGCGGGGAGCTTGATTCAAATATACCAGGTGTTACCAATGGCCAGAAACAGCGCCTCACGGAATTAGATGCCGAATGGGCTACTTTGAAGAAAGAAATGAAAACCATCGAGGATGAACACGTTGCAAGTTTCAACGCTATGTGTAAAGAAAAAGGCATTGAAAAGATATCAATGCCTTAATAAATTCACTGATTATTACTCGCAGGTTGTTCCTAATACTGGGACAACCTTTTTTTTGTAAAGTGCTGAATTATATTGTGCTTATTGAATGGTGCCACGCTTCCCTAACTCGACTACTTCCATGTCCTTAATGGCGCCGCTGTCTAATGTAAACCTCAACAAAGTCCGCATGTGGTGGAAACCTTCCTTTCCGGCTGCCCCCGGATTGATATATAGCATATTAGCAAGCGCTGGGTCACGCATTACCTTCAAAATGTGTGAATGGCCGCAGACAAAAATATCGGTGGTGTTTAGTTTTAGTGCTTGCTTGATGGCTGGTTTATAGCGTGGGGGAGCGCCGCCGATGTGGGTGATCCAAATTCGGAACCCTTCCAATTCAAAATGCAAATTCTCCACCGAACGAGCTTTTACTTCGTGACCATCGATGTTGCCAAATACGATTCGGGTTGGTTTAAAAGCTTCTAGTTGCTCAATAATGGAGGCGGTACCCACGTCTCCGGCGTGCCATACCTCATCACAATTTTTAAAATGTTCAAAAACCGTTTCGTCTAGGTAGCTATGGGTGTCCGATATAAGTCCTATTTTTTTCAAGGTATATTCTTTAAAAAGGATGGAAATAATTGTAATTAATTGATATGATATTGGATATTTGGAATGATAATGTGACATTTGACACCCGAAGTCGTAAACCTACGGGAAACACTTAAATCAACCTACTACTACTTACCAAAGTAATCTAACTATGAGCATACGATCTAAAATTGCCGGTATAGGACACTATGTGCCAGAGAAGGTGGTCACTAATAATGACTTAATCAAGATAATGGATACCTCCGATGAGTGGATTCAAGAGAGAACCGGTATTCAGGAGCGCCATTACGCCAAAAAACACGAAGAAACTACCACTACCATGGGAACCCGCGCCGCCGAGATCGCGATTGAGCGGGCGGGTATTCAGAAAGAAGATATCGACTTTATAATCTTTGCCACGCTGAGTCCGGACTATTACTTTCCGGGTTGTGGAGTACTACTTCAAAGAGAATTGGGGATTACCAAAACAGAAATCGGTGCCTTAGATATTCGTAATCAGTGTTCTGGTTTTATTTACGGTCTTTCCATTGCCGACCAGTTTATCAAAACCGGAATGTACAAAAACATCTTACTGGTAGGATCAGAAATGCACTCGATGGGACTTGAATTTAACACCAAAGGACGCAACGTAACCGTAATTTTTGGCGATGGGGCCGGTGCGGTGGTTCTGCAACCTACCGAGAAAGAAAATCAGGGAATTCTGACTACCCACCTGCACTCCGACGGGACCCACGCCGAGCAGTTGGCGATGCTCAACCCCGGTAGCCACGGTGGGTACCACCTCGGAAAGGAACAGTTTGGTTATCCGGACGATGAGTTTGGCGAGATCTTTATTTACCCTGAGCTGCTGGAACGTAAAAATGTTTATCCTAACATGGAAGGTCAGTTGGTATTCAAAAATGCGGTTGTTAAGTTTCCGCAAGTAATAGGGGAGGCGCTCGACAAAACAGGTCTGACGGCTGCCGATATTGATATGTTCATTCCGCATCAAGCCAATCTACGGATCAGTCAGTTTGTGCAGGCTAAGTTGGGCCTCCGTGACGATCAGGTTTGGAACAATATTCAGAAGTACGGAAATACCACGGCGGCTTCTATTCCCATCGCTTTGTGTGAGGCCTGGGAAGCCGGGAAAGTAAAAGAAGGAGATTTAGTGTGTTTGGCTGCTTTTGGTAGCGGATTTACGTGGGGTTCTGCTTTGATTCGCTGGTAGAATTTGAGATAGTAGATACAATAGGAATAAGGTGAAGCAGATTTTGTCTGCTTCACCTTATTTATTTAACGATGAAATAATTGATGGTAGTAGGCGTTTAACCAAAAAGTTTAGTTTGTTTGTAATTGAAAATAGTATTGCCCCTTTGCAACTATTACTATCGCAGTTGGGTCTTTTTTTAATTGCAGCCAATAGTTAATTCGGTAGTGTCTATAAAGGGTTGATCAT
>JBDNFP010000049.1:0-6226 GCA_041689775.1 Spirosomataceae bacterium | reverse complement strand
GGATGCTGCGGGACACCATTAGGATTCACGATTCCCAGATTCGGGATCAAGTCAGGGTGCTGGCTTGTGGCATGCACAATCTCAGGGTTCAGGCAGTGGACCCCGAAAGACTGTATCAGGCAAGCTCGCGGGCACAGGCGTACGAGGTCAATATTTCCAAATAAAGTCTTATGCTGCTCTCGCCAGTCTGATATATTTAGAAAATACTCGTTTATCTTTGTCATGTACTGCAAAGATAAACATTCTTTCAATTGACAGAATTCTCATGCGTTTGCCCTGAATTTATATGGACAAGATCCCTACTTAAATTTGTATTTTTCTGCTATTCAATCAATTCTCACCTTTGGTATTTTTTCCTTCGTCGAGGTACTAGTGCTTTGTCATTGACTCAACACTACAAAAATACCTACCAGGTCAATAGAAGTCAATAGGCTAGTTTTATGTTTTAAAAGTTCGTCTTACAGTCCCATGATAATATTTGAATAATACAATCATTACATATAAAGTACAATAAGTAGTTTATTATTTGCAACGATACTATTATAAGAACTTGCAACCAATCGTTGTATTATTATAACAATATACTTAATTAAATCAGTTTGTGGTTATTCGGGCTAATTTCAGGTACTTGAAGTACTTTGAAAATGAGTGAGATAATCCCTTATAAAATCAAAGAATCAGCCTATTGGGGCTGATTCTTTGGTCAGAAAGCTAATACGTAGGGCTACACGAAGTACAGCTACCTGATATTATTTGGGTAAAAGGCACACACGACCTTAGTCTTCCTCCTCTTCTTCGGGTTGAGCCCTTACAAAAGCACTTCTCTTCGGAGCAGGCATCGGGCTATCGATTCCTTTTACTGCCTTCCAGACTATCTCGCTAAACTCTGTGTCATTGATTGCATCCGGTACGGTAAGATTCAACCCATTGGAGCGCCGCGAGTGTTTGTTTACCGCCACATTCCGTTGATTGAGATCAATGTTATTCTTTTTGGCTACGTAAGGCTTCAAGTCGGATTTTGCGGTGAAGCTCCGCCACAGCGGGGTAGCCGCGGCGTCGTACTGACTCATGGGAGGAAGGCCGAGTATCAACTCCATCGTACGAAGAAGCGATGCCGTACTATACATGGTATGGTCCACGTAGCCTCTCTTAACGTGAGGTCCAATCACCAAAGCCACCGAACGGTGTGCGTCCACGTGGTCAGGACCATTCTGGGCGTCGTCTTCTACCACAAAAATTACTGATTCTTTCCAGATAGGACTCTTAGAGAGGTGCTCCACGAAGCGTCCCAAGGCCAGGTCGTTATCGGCCACTGCCGCCTGAGGAGTAGGTGCGCCGGTACGAAGACCAGACGTATGATCGTTGGAAATACGCAACGTGTTAAATCTCGGTACCGCATTGGCGGCTATCAGCGAATCAAAATCTTTTTCCCATTGAGCTTCCCGGTCAACATCCCGGTAGCTCAGATCATAGCCCCGGTAAGCCGGATCATAATGTCCTTCCAATGCTTTGATGCTAGGTTTGCCCTGGCTAATAAACTCCCCGTAGGAGCGGTAGCTTACACCCGCCCGTTGACAATAATCCCAGATAAACCCATCCTTGGGGTAGGCCACAGTTTTGAGGCCACCTTCATAATCGTAGGAGCCTCCCCGGCCGCCGTAGTTGGTAGGCCAGGTTTTTTCTACGTAGTCCGTAGCGTAGCCCGCCATTGACCAGTTATGGCCATCGGCACTTACCTCAGCGTTTACGTAGAAGTTATCCATCAGCACATACTCACGCGCCAGAGCATGGTGGTTTGGCGTATTATTCTCCGGAAAAAGACATAGGTTGGGATCTCCGTTACCCTCCGGCATATCACCCAAAATCTGATCATAGGTCCGGTTTTCCTTCACTATATAAAACACATACTTGATCGGCGAAGGCTCTCCAACCGAGCGAGGCACCGGATTATTGGCTGCCCCTTCAGCGCGTGCTTCGCGCTCTTTGGTGTATGGGGTATTCTCGTATACGAGTTGGGTATATCCTTCCAGTAGCTCTTCTTCTGGTATTTCAAATACCGACAGATTACCAATAAACAAGCCAGCAATGTATTGAGCGTCGGCCCGCTCTTTGGAGGTCATGGTGGGTTGCGGCCCGCCCGGATTAGCCAATGAGGTCAAACCTTTCCCATTGGCTACGTAGATTTTGCCGGCCACTTCTCGTACCACCGTAGGATACCAACCCGTAGGTATAAAACCCATAGAACGGCTTTCTCCCGGGTCTGATACATCAAATACCGCCAGACAGTTGTTGTCGGCATTAGCCACGTACAACTTCTTCTGATCTTCTGACAAAGCAAGACCGTTCGGCGTGCTCCCAGCGGGGGCGTCAGGGTATAATGACGTGGTGAGTGTTTCTACCACGCGCTGCCCGGTTACTTCAATGACTGATACGGTATTTTCGTTTCCGTTTGCCACGTATACATAGGCCCCGTCGTTGGTCACTACCATGTCGTTGGGGTGGCTCCCTACGGCTATCGAGCCGGATATTTCGCGTTTAGCCAAATCATAGATCAATACTTTTTCACCCCCCCAAAGAGAAATGAACAATACCGACTTATCGGGAGACAGCACGCAGGTATACGCCTCGGCCGGAAGTTGCTCTCTTCGCAGTACCTGCCGGGTTACGGGATCACAGGTATACAGGGCATTATCTTCTTTGGTTACTACATACAACCGTTGGGCTTCATCGTCTAGGCAGAGACCGGTCGGTGATATCTTTTCCTTGGGCCACGCCTCGCCCAATACTATTTGACCCGATTCACTGAGTTTTCCGTTTGTATTTAGGTACATTCTGATCACATTGTCGTTGCCACCCGACGCGTAGATCATTTTTTCATCTTGCGAAAAGGCAAGGCCCACCCACGATTTGGGTATAGTTATCTGATCCGAAACAACCTCCGTTTCCCGATCGATCAGCGTGATGCTCTGAGTACTTTGTCCGTTATTGGTAAAGGCCATCCAGCGCTTAGTGGAAGAAACGGCCATATTCAGGGGTAGATCACCGAGAGAAATACTTTTGCCAGGAGTAGTAAGTGCCCAACCGTTGGGTAATAGCACCCGTTTGGAGCGCAATTGAGTAATAGTATCGTTTTGCTCGGCCTGCCTGCCGGTCTTACAGCTGCTCAGAAGCACAACTGAGAGTACTAAAATGGCTGTTGATATTGATGGATATCCTTTCATTGGGATAATAGTTTTGATTTATATTGACCAAAAGTAATAAAAACAGTTCCTCTAATGCCTTTGACCTGTGTTAACAATTTGAGAATTGAACCCCATTGACTAATTTTACCACGCTATAAAAAGCATGCATTGTCACAGTAGTAGTACCAAACTACAAAAGTGCCGCACGATAAACCCCAGGGCATTTTTTTAAATCTTAACATAAAGACCTCCCTCCGGGGTACGGAGGCTTGATTCAGATGAGAGAAATAGCGTTTAGAGATGCCATAAAAGAGGCCATGTCAGAAGAAATGCGCCGCGATGAGAGCGTATTCCTGATGGGCGAAGAAGTTGCTGAATATAATGGCGCCTACAAGGCAAGCCAAGGCATGCTTGATGAATTCGGAGCAAAGCGAGTAATTGACACTCCAATTGCTGAGCTCGGTTTTGCCGGAATCGGCGTTGGAGCTGCAGCCAACGGTTTGCGACCCATCATCGAATTCATGACCTTTAACTTCTCCTTGGTAGCCATTGACCAGGTGATTAACAGTGCCGCTAAGATGCTTTCTATGTCGGCAGGTCAATATAGTGTCCCCATCGTTTTTAGGGGGCCTACCGGTAATGCCGGACAGCTAGGAGCTCAGCACTCTCAGAATTTTGAGAATTGGTTTGCCAACACACCTGGGCTTAAAGTGGTAGTTCCGGCCAACCCTTACGACGCTAAAGGGCTTCTTAAAGCTTCCATCCGCGACAACGACCCCGTAATTTTCATGGAGTCGGAGCAGATGTACGGCGATAAAATGGAAATACCCGAAGAGGAGTACATTATTCCGATTGGAATAGCAGACATCAAGAAGGAAGGCACCGACGTTACGATTGTATCGTTTGGTAAAATGATTACCCGAGTGGTAATGCCCGCCGTAGAAGAGCTAGCTAAGCAAGGCATCAACGCCGAAGTAATAGACTTACGTACCGTACGCCCCATCGACTACGCGGCCGTTGTCAAATCCGTAAAGAAAACTAACCGCTGTGTAGTAGTAGAAGAAGCGTGGCCGTTGGCGGCTATTTCTTCGGAGATTGCTTACCACTTACAGCGTCATGCATTTGACTACCTGGATGCACCCGTTATCCGGGTTAACAGCCGTGACGTACCCCTGCCGTACGCCCCTACGATTATTGAAGAGATTCTCCCCAACATGCAGAGGACTATCGACGCGGTCAAGGCTGTGATGTACAAGTAATTAAGCCCTTTCTATCTTATATACCCAAAGCCGCGACCTCACCGTTGCGGCTTTTTCCTTCATGACCTTACCTATGCCATTACTTTCCTTTGATCATGTGTCTGTCCGTAAGTATGATACTCCCGTTCTCTTCGATCTTCAATGGAAGGTACTTACCGGTGAGCACTGGGCCATTCTGGGAGGTAACGGAGCCGGAAAAACTACGCTATTAGAAACGATTGCTGGGCGTTGGGCGCCTGCGAGTGGGCGTTTTAAGCGCGAAGGTGTGGTAGAGTTTGTGGCCAATGACTATTCTTTCAACCGGATTGCCCGGGCGGCGGCGCAGTACTATCAGCAACGATTTCAGGCATACGAGGCAGCGATTGCTCCAACGGTGAGGGAGGTGCTCACCAATCAGATGAAACCCGTTGGTACGGTAGATGATAAATCTGTACAACTTCCCGAAAACACACTACCCGAGGATCGCTTATTAGCAATTACTGAACTACTACAACTCACCGAACTACTGGATCACCCCTTCATTACGCTGTCCAACGGAGAAACCCGTCGGATGCTGCTGGCGCGCTCACTGGTCAAGAGTCCCGATATTTTGCTACTCGACCACCCTTTTACCGGATTGGATGTTCAGTCCCGCGAAATACTACACCTAGCGCTTACCGAACTAACCAACCGAGGCACTACTATTATTATAGCTACTTCTGCCACCGAAATACCTCCCTGTGTGACGCACATAGCCCAACTAGAAAAGGGAAAGATTCTGTCAACTTTACCAAAGGACAGCTGGACATTTACTGACGACGCTCCTGCCAGTACAACGCGAACCATAATTGCCGCCCCGGCCTGGAACAAGCCTTCCTTTACGGGCTACAAGTATGCATTTAACCTACGGAACACCCGCGTTGTGTACGACGGAATTGCGGTGCTTGATGATGTTAACTGGGAAGTGAAGAAGGGAGAAAAGTGGGCGCTTAGCGGGCCGAATGGTTCTGGCAAGTCTACCTTACTGAGTATTTTGACGGCCGATCATCCACAGCGATTTGCCAACGATTATGATCTTTTCGATCAGAAACGGGGAGGAAAAGGTGCTTCTATTTGGGATATTAAAAAGAAAATAGGGCACGTTTCACCAGAACTCCACCTCTACTTCCCCACCGAAACCACGGTCTTTAACGCTATTGGCTCTGGCTTTTTTGACACCACCGGCATTTATTTTCGATCTCTGGATGAGCAACAGACTCAGCGAACCCATCAGATGGCAAAGCTATTGGGTGTAGACTATGTCATGGAGCGTCCTTTGCAGAAACTCTCCAAAGGCGAACAACGCCTGGTACTATTGGCGAGAGCTCTCGTTAAGAACCCACCTTTGTTGATTTTGGATGAACCCTGTCAGGGCTTAGACATTGGCTCGGTAGAATACTTCAAGTCAGTGATCAACGCAGTGTGTGGCTCGGGGGAACGAACACTTCTTTATGTTTCGCACCATCCGCATGAAATACCCAGCTGCGTGACGCGGTACTTACGGTTAGAGAAAGGCAAAGTTACAGAAATGTTGTAATGGCTTTAAATGCAGAAAACCGAACTTCTTCAAGGAGTTCGGTTTTCTTATTGATTAAATCAACAACATCTGTCGTTGGACTTAAACCTATAGAATTTATTTGGATAAATTATTTAAAATAACATGCCCGCCGGCGAACTTTACGGCATGAACTACGAAGATCAGAAAAAACACGAGAGCAAATTCCTGTCGCTGACCAGCCTGACAGTGGTCGAATTCGAGTACCTGCT
>JBDNFP010000048.1:0-33497 GCA_041689775.1 Spirosomataceae bacterium | reverse complement strand
TTTCCCATGACTAAATATATAAAATATATACGGCATTATAAAACTAAATTGGTATAATAAGATAGCTAAAAAAGATAATGGCCGGGCGGCGTTCCGCTAATAGCTATTTAAAGGTGTGTCGTTACGGACACCAATGCATTCACGTAGGTTAAGACAATGGAGGTTCTGAAGGAGGAGGTACTCTTTTAAAAAATAGGCGCTGTCTCCGGGTGAAGACAACGCCTATTCTAATTATTAACTAAGAGTTGGGCTTATTTGGCCGGAGTAATAATGATGTTCCGGTACTCAACCGGACCGTGATCGCCTTGAATGTACAACGGACCGGGTTCGCCTTCGTTACTATCCAACGCTCCGCCGGTAATACCGGGAATCTCTTGGTTGGTGATGACCCGTTTACCATTGACATCGAGGGTGATCATTCTTCCAAGCAGGGTCACGTCGAAGGTTTGCCATTCGCCGGGCTCCTTGGCTACCATTTCGCTAGGGCTGATAAAACCATAAATACCACCCAACTGATCAACGGCGGGTTCCAGCCCTTTGCCGTCCGTAACCTGCACTTCGTAGCGTCCGCGCAGATACACGCCGCTGTTGCTTCCCTTGGGTATCCTGAACTCTACGTGTAGTTTGAAGTCATCAAACTTTTCATCCGTAATCAGGTTTGCGCCAGACTTTTCACTTTTAAGTATTCCATTCTGAATGGTCCATTGGCTAGGGCCTTCGGTATGCCAGCCTTTGATGGTATTTCCTTCGGTCAGTTTTACGGGTTTGCCCCAGGCAGGCGCGGTTGTTTTTCTCAGCGAAGGTGCTCTTACGCCGGTCCAGTTGTGGGTCTTTTCTTCGGGGGTTTTCAATGAGCCACTAATTTTATCCCCTTGCAAGGTTCCTTCTACCGTGAACTGCCCGTCCCCGTTTTCCCATTGCGGAGGAATGGAGAAATTGAATTTACTATTCTTGAAATGTACCTCCGAAATAGGACGGGCACTACCCGAAACTGACACGAATTGGCCAATCAGGGTATGATTACCAGAATGTCTTACTTCCAGCCACGAGGGGGAGGGTTTCCCGGCCATGTCTACCGTGATATCCCATCGGCCTTCCATCGGGGAAGACATTTGGGCGTGGGCTTCCATAGAAAATACGGTCCCGAGCGCTACAAGGGCGATTACCACTAAGTAGTGATGTAAGGGACGAAAGTTGATTTGTGATAATTTGCTCATAGTTTATTTGTAGTAATAAGGCCACAATTTACTCAGAAAAAGTAGAACTAACTACCGCACGCCCCCGAGTCCGAACTGATCACCCATCGCCACGGGTTTGCCGTTGCTGAAATGAATCTCTACCATCTTCTCGCTCTGTACACTGTTGTAATCGGCGTCTTCGAGGGTGGCGACAATGCGGCGGGTTTTTACGTCAATGACGTCGCCGGAAGCAGGATAGGCGTACTTCCCATCGACGCTGAAGGTAATCCAGCCGGGCATGTCACGAGTTTGGATGGAGGTTTTTTGAACAGGAGGCATCATGGTAGCATCAAATACGTGGAGGCGATTATTGGCACCATCGCATACCCAAAGTTCTTTCTCGTCGGGAGTAAGGGCAATGCCATGGCTAGGGCAGCCGTGACGTTTTACATCACCAATATCAAAGCCTTCTACCGTTACGCGATGGAGCATCTTGCCGGAGCGGAGGTCACCCACCTCAAAGCCCAGCAGACCGTTAACGTTTACGTACACCAATGTCTCGGCGCCGTTGATGGTAAAGGGCCGGATGGCGGCGGTGAAGGGCCCTACCTGTTTGGCAATACTGTGCGTTTTTGTCTCAGCTACGTTGAGCATATTGGATTTTAGACCCGCCAGGTATACATACGCACCAGTGGGGCCATAAATGGTGTTATGCGAGCCGGAGTTGGTTATAATTTTGGTAATTATCTTCCCGGTTTTGGCATCCACCACCGTCCAGAATTCCTTTTCGAGGGAAGGGGCGTAGATCGTCTTGCCGTCGGGAGAAATAGAGATGCGGTCTACCCCGCCTTCGTACTGTTTTTCCCATACGAGTTTTTCGGTGGTAAGGTCGTAGCACTGAATGGCTTCGAGGGTACTGATATAGAGGAAGTTAGTAGCCAGACTTACGTCTACACCCTTGACGTTCGAAACACTACCGTCGGCTTTCAGACCACCAGGTGTCGGGATGAATTTCACGGGTTTGTGGCCGTTGTCAATGTCGAAGACATGGATGCCGTGCCCGCCGTAGCCCAGGTAGTTGCGGATGCCGGGGGTAACTACGTACAAGTAGCGCTGGATTTTGGCCTCAGGCTTTGGATGTATTGACGTTACCCAGGCGGTGGTGGTTAGGAGGGTGAGGGTTAAAGCCAGGAAAAAGAGGTTTGGTCTCATAAGGTCATGTTTCTTCTAAAGTTGTTGGTAGTGTTTTATAATGTAAGTTTTTTCATAGAAAAGCGTGGTAGCGCTCCACCTTGGCAGAATGTCCTACGTTCTTTTATTTTAGAATTTCGGCGGGGTATTTCCCTCACTGCGCCAAGCCAAATATAAAAAAAATGGCGTTATCTGAGCCAGCGACCAACAGATTTTTTTGCATAAACTGCCATCGTCCCCCGACCGGTGGGCCTCCGATGGGTCGGCCCAACTAGTTGGAGTATCAGTGCCCCGGTGCCGACCCGCCTGCTAAGCGCAAGGTGTGTGAGATAGCCTTCTTTCAATTTTGTTTTATCCTCAACCCCCACTAAAATTTTGACTTTTCGATTTATTTATGGTTCAGATAATTATAAAGTTAAACTATATCTAATTATCTGAACCACCTATAATGAATAAAACTTTATCTATTGATGCCTCTAATTCAGCCTTCCTGAGCCGGATTAACGGTTTTTGGTAATCCCTGTTGCCCCCGTCCTGAGCCAATGGGTGCGTGTGTTATGCCTTATCTTCCTGGGGCTGGGCACTACCGCCCAGGATTTGGTCAGGCGTTAAAAGCACGGGCGGAATCAGGGGTGACTCTGGTAATTCGATCGCGTTGGCTACCTTGGGCAAGGTGCACACTACGGGGCAATTCGCTAGTACGGCCGATGTAAACCCTAGCGCGCGGGTGAGAAACCTGACCTCGGCCGGAAGTGTGGAGATCTTCGTCAGCAAGCTCGACCAACTCCAAATAAAACCAACGCTCAGCGTGACCAACACAACGATTTGTACAGGTAGTTCTGTGCATTTGAACAGCCTCATCATCCACAACGGCACGGTTGTCGATTGGGGGTATAACGGTTATAAATAAACGACAGGATAGAATCTACAACCCTTCACGTTCACTCAACAAGTTATTAAATAAAAAAATCTATTTGCTAATGCGACCGTCCTGAACCGATGAGTGCGTGTGCTGTGCCTTATCTTCTTGGGGCTGTGCACTACCATAGCCGTCAGGTTAAGAATAACTTCGGAGAGGCAAAAGCTTTAAAGATTCTTGTATTCAGATAGTTAACTAGCCACGAAGAAGCTTAACCACCGCTTAATGTTAAGTTTCCCCAAAGTTGTAATGGTCTGATTACTAATTCATTAAATATATATTTGACCTATCCGAGGTCGTTAACCTGACGGCTATGGTTCACTACCACTCACGCCACTACTTTTACGGTATCCAACACCAACAATTTGGGTACAGGTTCTTTGCGACATGCCATACTAGATGTAAATGCAGACGCTGATGTGGTTACCTTTTCTTCTGTACCTGCCAGTACCATCAACAATGACGACTGTGACGAGGCGGTGTATGACTTTGCTGTGACGAGCGCGACCCCGCCTGTGCTGGGCGCCTATTCCGCCACCTCCGTCACCGCGGGTCAGAACACCACCGTGACCCCGAGTGCTGCCCCCACCGGGGCTACGAGAATGGCAGTAGGGACGAACACCAACTTCACGGGCCTGTTGTCGGTGAGTCCCAGCACCGGCGTGGTGACGGCAACCGCCGCGATGCAGGCGGGTACTTACCCGGTGACCGTAACGGCCTTCAACGGCGGGGGCAGCACCACGGCCACTTTTACTCTTACCGTAACCAATCCCGCTTGCAGTCAGGCTTTCTTCGGCGGCACGACTGACGTGGCGGTGGGGTCGTATCCGATCTCCGTGGCGATCGGGGATTTCAACGGGGACGGTAAACAGGACTTCGCGGTGGCGAACCAAGGTTCCGGCACGGTGTCCATCCGCCTCGGCGACTGGGCGGCTTCGGCGGCACGACTGACGTGGCGGTGGGGTCTTGTCCGACCTCCGTGGCGATCGGGGATTTCAATGGGGATGGCAAACCGGACTTCGCTGCGGCGAACCGTAATTCCAACACGGTTTCCATCCGCCTCGGCGACGGGGCGGGCGGCTTCGGTGGCACGACTGACGTGGCGGTGGGGTCGGAGCCGCGCTCCGTGGCGATCGGGGATTTTAACGGGGACGGTAAACCGGACTTCGCGGCGGCGAACAATGGTTCCAACACGGCGCCCATCCGCTTCGGCGACCTTAACGAGGTTAATGTGCGCGGCAACGGGGTGTACATAGCGGACGGGGATAACACGCCTTCGACGGGGGACCACACGAACTTTGGCATCACCAACATCGGGGTGGGTTTTGCCCGCACCTTCACCATACAGAACACTGGCGGGGCATCCTTGACGATCAGCAGCATCACTTCCAGCAATGCGCGCTTTGTGGTGAGCAGGGCACCGACGACGACGGCGGGCAACGCATCGGCCACTTTCACGGTGACCTTTACGCCCAACGGGGTGGGCACGCAGACGGCCACCATCACCGTCAACAATGACGACTGTGACGAGGCGGCCTATGACTTTGCAGTGACGGGAAATGGAACTTGTACCCCCACCGTAAGCATTGCAGCTTTACTAACGGGCGCGATCTGTGCAGGTACACGAGCGCGATCTGTGCAGGTACATCGGTCACCTTTACGGCAAGCAATACTGGCGGTGGAACGATTAATTATAATTTCAAGATTGACGTCTCATCAGTGCAGTCTGGTGCTTCTAATACCGACACTTCAGCCACCCTGGCCAATGGCAATGCCGTAACCTGCGATATTACGGTAACGGGTGGAACGTGTTTGACTACGCCAGCTGCCTCATAGAATGCCATTAATATGACGGTGAACGTCACGCCTGCGCCCGCCATTATCGGGGACTTGACGCTGCCTACTTCACGGACGCCGGAGCGGTCACTCTGACGGGTACTCCCTCGGGCGGCAGCTTCACTATTGACGGGAACAGCGCCAGCCAACTCGCCCCGGCGAATCTATCGGTCGGCAACCACACGGTGCGCTACACGGTTACGGTCAACGGCTGCACGGCGTACACCGAGCAGAGTGTTGAAATCGTTACCCTTTGCGAATCCATAACCTCCGGATTATGGAGCACTAGTTCGGTATGGAGTTGTGGCAGAATTCCGACCGCTGTGGATGCGGTCCGAATCAATATTGGGCACACAGTTACCTTACCTGCGAGTTATGTAGGCCATGCCGCTAGCCTCGATCTGCAAGGTACCCTAACCCAACAACTCAACGCTAGTCTTTCAATGGGTCAGTAGGATCAGGCCCGAAAGCAGAAGGGTAGAGCATAAAATAGGGTTGGTTTACACGAGTACTCGCGCTACGGTTCAAACCCGTGGCACGGGTACTTTTACGTACCCGCCTGTCCCGGCGGCATGGATGGTAAAGGGCCGGATGGCGGCGGTGAAGGGCCCTACCTGTTTGGCAATACTGTGCGTTTTGGTCTCGGCTACGTTGAGCATATTGGATTTTAGACCCGCCAGGTATACATACGCAGCAGTGGGGTTAAACAGGTGTTAGGAATTAGGTTGTTAGATGCTATGATTTGCTTAATGTAGATCACAGCTTTACATTAAAATATTATCATAACACATTGATAATAAGACAAATAAAAAAGACAATAGCCCATAGCTACTCATGCGAGCCGGAGTTGGTTGCTATTTTGGTAATCACCTTCCCGGTTTTGACATCCACCACCGTCCAGAATTCTTTTTCGAGGGAAGGGCGTAGATCGTCTTGCCGTCGGGAGAAATATAGATGCGGTCTACCCCGCCTTCGTACTGCTTTTTACAAACGAGTTTTTCGGTCTACCCTCTACGGCAGAGCAAATGCCACATACCTGTCCCCAGATTTCGTTTTTAGCTTGCCACCACCGCAGGCGATGACGATGTATTGCTTCCCGTTGACGGAGTAAGTGGAGGGGCTGGCGTAGCCACCGGCGGGAATTTGGGCCTCCCAGAGGGTTTTGCCGGTTCTCTTATCCATAGCCCTAATCTTTTCGTCCTTGCTGGCGGCGATAAAGAGGAGCCCACTACCCGTTACCAAAGGACCGCCGTAGTTATCGGTGCCAGTAAGTGGGATGCCTCTTTGGGTCAGTTCGGGATATTCGCCGAGGGGGACCTGCCAGCGGTGTTCGCCGGTATTGAGGTCAATGGCGGTGAGGGTACCCCAAGGTGGAGCGCTTACGGGATAGCCTTTGCTATCGTACCAGCGGTTGTAGCCCGTATGCTGATAGGGTACCTCTCCCTGGTTGGTACTTACGGTTTTGGCAGAGTAAGGTACGTTGAGGAGGAAGTCCAGCAAGGCATCCCGCTCTGCTTTGGAAAGGTGAGAAAAAGAGGGCATCATACCTCGCCCGTTTTGAACTACCTTTTGAATGGCCTCCTTTGATAACCGATCCCCAATCCCAATCAGCGAAGGGTACGCCCCATCGTGACTGCCCCGTTGATCGATTCCGTGGCAGTTTGCGCAATTGAGGGTATACAACTGAGCGTTGGTGACTTCCTTACCACCGGATGGCTCTTGACGCAACACTAACGAAGAGTAACAGGGGTTTTCCTTCGCAGGCACGTACAAGATACCTTCCGGATCAGCGGCCGCGCCACCCCACTGCGCGCCGCCGTCGGTACCCGGGAAAAATACCGTTATCTCACCGGTTAGCGGGGTGTAGGGGTTGCCTGTTCTGGCCGTCCGGAGCTTGGCGGCGATGGCGTCGCGATCTGCCGACCATGGATTTATATCCTTTTCGGTAAAAGTCTGCCGGGTAAAAGGAGCAGGTTTTTGCGGAATAGGCTGGGTAGGACTTGCCTTTTCACCCGCAATGGCGTCCTGCGGGAAGGCTGTTTCCCTAATGTCAAAGAGTGGCTTACCAGTCACGCGGTCGAAGACGAAAACCTGCCCCTGCTTGGTGATCTGGGCCACGGCATCAATACGTCGGGGCCGACCGTCGGGGCCGTTGTGGGTTACCGTCAAGAGGTTGGGTGGCGCGGGCGGATCACGGTCCCAGATGTCGTGGTGGACCAGTTGGTAGTGCCAGAGCCGTTTACCGGTGGCGGCGTTGAGGGCAATGAGACAATTGGCAAAAAGGTTATCGCCCTTGCGGTTGCCGCCGTAGAAATCAAAAGCTGCCGAGCCGGTGGGTACGTATATAATACCCAGTTCGCGGTCAATGGCCATGCCTGCCCAGGCATTGGCCCCGCCCAATCGTTCGCGGGGATTGGCAGGGGACCAGGTATCATAGCCGAAGTCACCGGGTGCCGGGATGGTACGGAACGTCCAGACAAGTTTACCATTCCGCACGTCATAGGCCCGGATATCGCCGAGCAATGCCCCCTGATTTTCGGAAAGCCGCGCGCCTACAATGATCAGGTCTTTGTAAACGGTGTTGGGTGTGTTGGGGCGAATGTACTCATCGGCACCGGGGCGCTGTACTCCCGGTAGCAAGTCAATCCGGCCGTTCTGCCCAAAGCGGGGCATTGGCTTTCCGGATTTGGCGTTAAGGGCGTACAGCCACTGACCCGCCCCGAAGAAAATCACTTGATCCTTTCTGTCGGTCCAGTACGTAAGTCCCCGGCTAGTGGTCCCGCCGTTGTCGCTAACGTTCGTTTTCCAAATTTCTTTTCCGGTAGCAGCATTGATTGCAAAAGCCTGGGTGTTGGCTGATACGCCGTAGAGTATTCCGTCCATGATGATGGGGTTGCACTGCATCTGTGTGCTGTTGCGGACGGTATCGGCTCCGCCCGAGGCGTAGGTCCAGGCTACTTGGAGGCTCTGCACATTTGCCTCGGTGACTTGGGTCAGGGGGGAGTAGTGGCTGCGGTGGCCGTCGCCGTTGTATTCGGACCAGTTGGTGTTGGGGGTGTCCTTTTCTCTGCTCAAACCGAGAGAAATAGCTAGAAGTAGGACTCCCCAAAGAAGATTTCTGAAAAGTGGGTTGTTTTTCATAAGCCTGGTTTTTTAAGAATCTTTCCAACTAGTTTCGAGTCTCTTGATGCTCGGTGTACTCAGCGTAGAGTCTTGGCGCACTTTGCGCCGGGCCGCCGGAGCGGTTAAATGAACTCTCATTATAGTACTACTTTGGCTCCGGGTACTTCCGAATCGGGCTGTACCGGATATAGGATTCATAGATAGTTTCCCCATTGGGACTCATTCTCGGATCGTTCGTTTTGGTTAGGTAGTCCTTCATCTGCTTTTCCAGTTTCTGGCGGGTAGCCTGATGCGCGGGTTGCTGAGCCAGGTTCGTCAGGCAGTAAGGGTCCTTGCGGATATCGTAGAGCTCCATCTCCGGGCGCTTGTCCACCGCCAGGTGAAAGTAGCGGTTGATGCCCGACTCCTCGCGTCGGGTGATCAACGGTGATTCATTGAAATCATCAATGTCGTGGTAGGCGTCGTCCATGGGTCCCAGCGTGCTATCCTCCTCGAATTTTTGCGGATCGCCCGCGGGCCAACGGTCGGGCTGAATGTTCCAGATGTAAAGGTAGTCGGGGGTACGCAGGGCGCGCTGCGGGTAACCCAGGTTGTTCCAGCGCGAGGAGGAATGCCGTTCGCGGGAGGCGTACACGGCTTGTCGTTCTTTTTCAAGCACTCCGTTTTTGCTACTGGTAAAAATCTTCATCAGGCTGCGGCCCTCTAACTGCATGGGGTGATTACTGATGCTGGCCGCTTCCAGAAAAGTAGGAGCCAGGTCCACGGTACTGATTAGGTCGTCGACCGTGCGGCCGCCTTTGATTTTACTGCCCCAACGGATGGCCATCGGCACGTGGAAACCGTACTCGTAGGTGTTGGCTTTGGCGCGGGGGAAAGGCATACCGTTGTCAGAGGTAACCACAACTAGCGTGTTTTCAAGCTCGCCTTTTTCTTCCAGTAGCCGCAACATGCGGTCGAGGTGGCTGTCAAACCATTGGATTTCGTAGAGGTAGTCGAGCATGTCGTTCTTGATGTCGGGGTCATTGGGCAGGAAGTCGGGTACCTTCACATCGGCTATCTTCATGCCGCTCTTGACGCCTATACCGGTGGGGTAGCGGCGGTGGGGTTCCTGGGCACCGAACCAGAAACAGAATGGCTGACCGTCGGCTTTTTGGGCTATAAAATCCTGAAAGTTGGCGGCGTAGTCGTTGTCGCTGATGCCCTTGGGTGCTTCCATTTTACGTTTGTCGTAAGCCTTTCCGGCTGGATTGTGAGCCCGTCCTACCACCTTACCGGGGCCCCAGCCCTTGCCGGTCATGCCCACGTGGTAGCCAGCTTTTTCGAGTACTTCGGTATAGGGCACCAAGTCGGCGGGAAAAGTACTGGCGTGCGTACCGGCCTCACGGGTCTGCCAGCAGTTGAGGCCCGAGAGCAGGGCGGCCCGGGAGGGGCTGCAGCCGGGTGAGGCTACGAAGGCATTGGTGAGCAGGATGCCTTCCCGCGCTACTCGGTCAAAAGCAGGCGTACTGACGGCCTTATAGCCATAGGCCGAGGCGTGGGGGTAGGACTGATCGTCGGAGATGACGAAAAGGATGTTTGGGCGTTTTGTATCGGCTACTTTTCCGGCACTTTTCTGCGCTGAATTTTTACAAAAAAAGAGGCTGGTCGAGAAAATGAGGGTAATGAAAACCCGAAGGAAAGTTTTTAATAGAGGTACCATGCTTTGTATGATAAACGGGAGATTTTTTTATATAAATGGGGTGTTAAACCTGCTTCGTCTTACTAGTACTTATCTTTCGATAGCATGGGTACTTTTACTGAGCAGCTTCGCTCGTAACTCATTTTTTATTTTAAGGAAACGATCTTCCTTCGCCAGGTTTTTTAGCTCATAAGGATCAGAATCGTGGTCGTAAAGTTCTTCCTCGCCGGAACCTTCTTTCCAGATGGTGTACCGCCAGCGTTCGGTCCGGATGCTGCGGCCCATACCGGTGTTTCGGTCGGTTTGGGTAATGGCGGGGTGGTCCCACGATTTTTTGGGATTGGCAAGCAGGGGTAGTAGGCTGTTTCCGGCCACGTGGGAAGGTTTGGAGAGTCCACTCCAGTCAACGAGCGTAGGGTAGATGTCCTGCAATTCCACTGTTCGCGGACTGACGGTGCCATTGCCTTTCGCGCCGGGTGCGGCCACGATCATGGGTACCCGGGCGGATTCTTCAAAGAGACTTTGCTTCATCCACTGTCCGTGCTCGCTGAGCAGGTAACCGTGGTCGCTCCAGAATACCACGATGGTATTATCAGCCAATCCCAGCTTATCAAGCTCATCGAGCACGCGACCAACCTGAGCATCCATAAATGTGACGGAGGCATAATAGGCCTGAATAGCCTGCCGCCTCTCCGCCTCATTCAGACCCCAGTTGAAAGGATACGTCCACAAGGCCTCACGGGGATATTGTGAGGTATCACCTGGGGAGTGAGCCGGAAGTTGGATTTTGGATGTGGGGTACATATCAAAGTACTTTTTTGGGGCTACGTAAGGGCAATGGGGACGAAAAAAACCTACGGCCAGGAAGAAAGGCTTGTCCGCATTCTTTTGCAATAGCTGAATGGCTTCGGTGGCTATCATGCCGTCGGTTTGCTCCTCATCGGTACCGTCGGCCGCCAAGAAGGATAGCGACGAGCCCAGGCTTCGTTTGGGAGTAAGGTTGGTGATCAAATCTTCTTCAGCCTTGTCGCGTCCTTTTGGGTTTCGCACGGTCGTCCACGACAGGGCATCGTCCAGACCGTTGGTTCCAATGTCGCGGGGTACGCCGTAGTGGTATAGTTTACCCACCCGGGCGGTAAAGTAGCCGTTATTCTTGAAGTGCTGCGGCAGGGTTACTACGTCGGGCATGGTGGTACGGAAGTGGGTGGCCAGGTCGTAGACCTGGGAGGCATCGGGGCGCAGGCCGGTGAGTAGGGCCGTGCGGCTGGGACTGCATAGCGGAAACTGGCAGTAAGCACGGTCGAAGCGAACCCCGCGTCGGGCCAGTCGGTCAATGTTGGGCGACTGCATGAGAGGGTGGCCGTAGCAACCGAGGTTATTGTTCAGGTCATCTACGGCAATCATGAGCACGTTGGGCTTGCCGACTACCGGCTCGGGAGAGTTTTCGGTAGGAGAGGCCGCAATCAACGCACATAGTACTAAGCCGGCGATTCCAGGCAGGATTTGCTTGATCATAGTCAAGGAAGGTTTTATAGTAGTAAGGCAGTTATCAAGCTACTATACCCAATCTCTTTTCCTGCTTTTTCTGGACAAACCTCTATTCGACTAAAAACCGATCCAACGTAGCCGGGCCTTGGAGGTAGCCCAGCGATTGAAGAAAGGCATCAGTTTTTAGAACGGTGTCTTTGAAATAAGACGTATCCTTCTCCTTGTAATTAAAAAAGCCGTGGGGCTGGCTTTCGTAAAGATGTAAGTCACAGCGCTGACCCCTGGATTCCATTTTCTTTTTGTACTCCTGAGCCGTACTGACCGGAATGAGCTTATCGGCGGTGCCGAGGAAAAAGATGGTAGGAGGCGCAATGGTATTCAGGTTGTGCATGGGCGAAAACTCGGGATAGCGTTCGCCGATTCGCTCGTAACCGTAGCCTTTGGGGCCGTTGTCAATGACGGGGTTAAAAAGTACCAAGGCCTGCGGAACGGTGCCTATCGTGAGGTCATCCGTAGGCGCATCCAAGCCGGGTAATAAAGCCGTTGCTGCTGCCAGGTGTCCACCCGCGCTGCCGCCCGACGCGATGATTCGCCCCGGATCTATGCCCAGCAACTCAGCGTTTTTCCGTAAGTATCTTATGGCCGACTTGGCATCTTCCACCGATTCAAACGGGGTAGTTTCTTGCCGTGATTTCACCCGGTAGTCGGGCCGGACGCAAATAATACCCCGGCTGGCGAAGTATTGCGCGTGGGGTTCAAACTGGGCGATGCTGCCGCCCGTCCAGCCGCCGCCAAAAAAGAATACCATGGTGGTGTAGCTCCTGCCCGGTTGGTAGTCGGGCGGATAATCGATCACCATGTGGAGTTCGGTGCTGTCTACTTTTTTGTAGACAAGTTCGAGGGTAGTTTGGGCGGAAGTGGTGAGGGTTACTAAGACAAGGAGTAAAGAGCAATATGCTTTCATAAGCTACAATTGGAATGGTTCTGTTTGTTATCTTTTTTTGTTTGACTACTACGCTTGATATTTTCAATTTTCGAACCCTAAAAAGAAGCGGAAATCCTCCTAAACTTTTTCGGCATTTTTCCGGATATAATCCTCGTATTCAATCCCGAGACCGGGGATAGTAGGAATCATCATTTTTCCTTCCTCGTTGAGGAGTACATAAGTCGTGTACTAGTCGGGTTCAATGTTCTTGAACGTGACTGGGTACTCCTATAATCCATAAAGCATCGGACAGACCGAAACTACCTGCCAGAAGAGTGCCTCCAACGGATCGGCTTTGGGTATATGTGGTGCGGTGTGAATACCCGCTTTTCGGGCGATTTTGGCTACCTGTAATGTTCGCAGGATACCTCCGGTGTAGCATACATCGGGTTGAAGGATGTCATAAAACCCGGTTTTGGCAAGGCGCTGAAAACGTTACAAACTGGCATCCTGTTCGCCGCTCGCTACCTTTATTTTACGAAGGGCCTTAGTGACTTTCCGCATCCCGACTTCCTCCTCAAAGTTTAGGGGTTCTTCGTAAATATCCGCCCCGATGCCTTCCAGTATTTTGCCAAATCTAATCCCATCTTTTACATCAAAAGAACCATTGGCATCGGCGTAAATGACTACCTGATCGCCCAGAATTTTCGGGCCATACCCAGTAGTTTAGTGCTTCGGGCGTCATCTTCGGGTGTAGTGCGCAGGCGTCCGCCAATTTTAATTGTTACTTCCTTGGCGCTGGTTTGGTAAAGCTTCTGTTTGAGTTCTTCCAATACTTTTTCGGGAGGACTTTCGCGATCAAAGCTGGAAAGGTACACGTCATAGGAACTGCGGACTTTTTGACCTAGTAATTCGAACACGGGTTTATTGGCGGTACGTCCGAGTAAGTCCCAAACGGTTATTTCCACCGTACCGATACAGTTCCATCCCGGCGTACTTGTAGTTGTTGTTGAGGCTATATGCGTTGTGGGTCAGGGTAGCGATGTTGCGGGCATCCTCACTCATAAAAAGCGGAATGACTACTAAAAGTAGCTCACCCCGCGTTTTGAGAAGTTCCACCGAGCGAATTTTGATCGGCTCTTTGATACTTAACGAAAGATCGGGAAATGACTAGGTAGGGAGAGTATCGTTGGATTTCGTAATACTTTCGGCGGTACCACTGACAGGGGCTAACAGGCCTAACCCGACAAAGCCGATCGCCGAACGAAGGAATTCTTTACGGGAAAGCATACTAAGATCGTTTTGGGTGAGGCAAGGTCTAGGCTAAGAATGATTACACTTTTACCATAAAAGAACCAGATCTAGGAAAATACCCAATTCTAGGGTGATAATGAATTCTTAATCCCGTTTGCCCTACTACTTATCCTTACAGGAATGCCCTAATTTAACACAATACGGGCCTGACGTGCGATGTAGCCACAATGGTTTAATTGAAAATCACAGTTAATGTGCTGATTTTTAGATTTAGTTGAGCTTTTGGCAGCTCTTTTTTATCTTCCCAAAAAGATCCTTTTAGTCCTCAACAACCACAAGAACTTATATTGTAGTATTATATTAAAAAAATACAATATATAGAACGGGTCTTTACTAAAATTACCGTAGTAAATAATAAACTAACTGTTGTACTTTTTGTATAATCGTTGTATTATTTTAATTTAAAGATAGGATTGTGAGATGAACTTTTTTATAATCAACCGGTCCTATTGACTCGTATAGGACCTTATGTCTACGTTTGTAAAGTCAAACAACGATAATAGCTAGTACCTAAACGAAGGGAACGTTACCCAGGGCAAGATTTAATGTTATATTAAAAAAATACAATAAAATCAATCGTACAATTAACAATTACGTAACAACATGAAAAGAACTATTTTAGTAGCGGCAGTAGTGATGGGAGTATCAACTGCAAACTTTGCAAACGCATTTAATATTAGCAACAACACCATCGAAGTACGCGGAGATCGTACAATAGAAATGAGCGTTGAAACTTTTGAGGGTTTGAAATTCAAACTTTCAGTCAACAATCTTCCTGCTCGGTCGTACATCGCGATTAAGTCTGAAACTGGTGAAGTACTGTACAGTGAGTACACGTCAGGTAACTCTGAGAGTTACTTAAAGGTATTTGACCTTTCTAATCTGCTGGATGGGAAGTATTCCTTCGTAGTAGAAACTAGCAAAGGACTTGCATCGAAGCCTTTCTCGATCAAGACCGAAACAACTCGCACAGTAACACCGGTAACTGCTGAGTAATGAACGAAATGGATAGAACCTGCCATTCTTGCCCGTGGTAGAGTTGGGGTGCATGGATTATGTCCGTGCCCCCCTTTTTTATGCACACTATGTTTAGCTCTACTCTTCCAGAAAATCCATATCTCGCCCGTGGGTTTCGGGAATGGTGAGGATGGAATAGAATCCAATCACAAAGCAAATAAGCCCGACTAGGGCTCCGGAGTCAGTGACGGCGAAGGAGGTTTTGAAGTACCCGAAGAGGGTAGTCATCACGACTACCGTACCCCGTACCATATTAGGTATGGTAGTGGCGGCGGTAGCGCGCAGATTGGTACCAAATTGCTCGGCACCAATAGTCACAAACATGGCCCAATAGCCAATACCAAGTCCCAACAAGCCAGACAACAGGTATAATTGTCCCGCGGTGTCGATTCCCGCATAGAGATAAACTACGCTGACAACGGCGGTAAATAACATGAAGATAAAGACCGCTTTTTTACGAGATTTGAGCGCATGACTGATCAATCCGCTGGAAAAATCGCCCACGGATAACCCCACGTAGCACCACATGATGGCTAGGCCAGGTCGGATGGCTTCCTCAATACCCAGGGCTTTACCAAATTCATTGCTGAACGTAGCCAGAATTCCGATTACAAACCAGGTAGGCAGGCCCATGCCGATGCATTTGAGGTAGCGGATCAGGCGATCTTTATTGGTAAATAGGGAAAAGAAATTGCCTTTTTGGATATGTTTCTGTTGTTTAACATGTTCAAAAATACCCGATTCAAATACTCCGATACGAAGTAAAAGTAAGGCTATACCGAGTCCACCACCGATAAAATAGGCGTTGCGCCAGTCGAAAAACTCGACGGTGAAGTATCCCACTACGGCTCCCAAGAGCCCGATGCCGGCCACCAGCGAGGTGCCGATGGCACGGAGTTCTTTGGGTAGTATTTCGGATACCAGTGTAATACCCGCGCCCAGCTCCCCGGCCAGACCTACCCCGGCAACAAACCGCAGGACTTTATACGTTTCGGCATCCTGGACGAAGCCGCAGGCGATGTTGGCAATGGAGTAGGTGATGATGGAACCGAAGAGCACGGATAAACGTCCTTTTTTATCGCCCAGCACTCCCCACAAGATACCCCCGATCAGTAGGCCGGTCATTTGCCAATTGAGGATGCTAGCCCCCACCGAGGAAACCGCTTCTTCGGAAAGCCCCAATGACACCAGACTGGGTATACGGACAATGCCAAAAAGCAGCAGGTCATAAATATCGACGAAGTAGCCCAGAGCGGCCACGATGACGGGAATACTAAACAGATGCGAAGCAGTGGAACGAGTAGTAGTAGTTGGGTTCATTGGGTACTTAAAAACAGCTTGGAAAGTTGAAAATCAGATAAAATAGATGGCACAAAATGATACTTAGGCTATGTACCCCCGATCATAAAGCGTAAATAACCTTATTTTAACTCTATTTTTTGGCCTTCTTTTGTTAATTCCTGCTTTAATTCCGCACAATCAAGCTTTTGCGGAATAACATTTTCCTCAAAAGAAAGCATCACCGCCCCCGACTGCCCCAGAATCATGAACATGGGTTCCCTACGGATGGAACCGAAGGCGACACGAGGTTGAAATGTCAAGAGTTGCGGGGAATACTTGAAAAGTCGAGCAATACAATTCAATGGCGAAGCCATTAATACAGATTTGCTATTTTTCCACATCAATGTAAACCAGTGATGGCCACTTTCGCCCAACACTTCGCCCATCGTGACCGTGTTTCGGCTCAGAAATCCTCGGTAGCCCGGTACTTCGTCGTCAGCGAAGCGCGGGTGGGGCCGCAGCGGGAGCGTTGTAAAAATTCATCAGCTTGATCCGCTCCTTCGAAAGTCCGTCAATATTTGGAGTTGCGATTTCGGGTAGTGGAGACTGGAAGGCAGCCCAAATTCCCAGCATCGCCAGCGAAAGGCATAGAGTTCTGGCAAGTGCTTTTGTGTATCTCTTCACGGTTGTTCTACTCCGCTTTATCGGCCAAAACCTGCTTTTTATCCAAAAGTAATTTCCTCAAATGCTGATAGGGAACGTCCTGAACAGCTAGATTTTTGTCGATCGCCAACGAAGCCGCTAAGGCGGCGGATTGCCCAAGAACCATGAACACGGGTTCCATTCTGATCGACCCAAAGGCAATGTGGGTGGCACTCAGGCAGATCGGCACGATAAGGTTGGCACATTCGCTTTGCTTGGGGACTATAGCCCGATAACCGACGGGGTACGGAGCCGTCACATGCGCCTCGACGTTGCCTTCGTTTTTTATAAATCCCTCCTCGGTCACGTACCGTTGAATATGATGCGAATCCATGCCATAAGCTCCCATGCCGATTGGGTCTTCTACAATCTTCAAGCCTTCGCAATGGTACTGCGTCATCACCAAATCACTCACCATCCGGCGGGCTTCACGAACGTACAATTGTTGTTGCCAGCCGTCCTCGCGCTCGAACTCGTCCTTTGAAGTACCCCATCGCGACACCTCCTTTTTGATAAAATCGGGTATCCGCTCGTGGTAGGCTAGCGTCCACATCAGGCCCTGCTGGTACTGGCGGTGCCGCTCGGCGATGCGCTCCCGTTTCTCGTAACTGGCTTCGGGATAATCGTAGTTTTGGCCGATAAAGTCAGTAGAAAATCCGGTTCGGTTATTGGTGTCGGTCTTGCGATTGGGCATTTGGGAATTAATCCAGGGAAATCCCCTCTCCCCGGCCTCGTAGTTGCGTATGAGTAGTTCGTAGTCGCGCTCGTTGTAGTTGGCGGGTTTGGCGAAGGGAATGCGATTGTCGGGATGGTCGGTGAGGCACATCCGGTAGCAGTAGGCCTGTACCTTGTCGTCACCTGCACCGTGTGGGCCGGGGTCTTGGGAATTGATGAACGGCAGTAGTCCACTGGACTTGTCGCCCTTAACCACGTAAGGATCCACGCTGCCTACGAAGTTATGATTGATTGAGTTTCGAGATTTCTGCCCGGTCATTGTCGTGTCTAAGTCACGCTTGTGAACGCCGTTGAGGGTTTCTCCGTATTGGCTATTGCTTTCCCGCCCCACGGTGTAGCTGACGCCCGCTGCTGCCATCAGGTCACCTTCGTAGGTGGCGTCGATAAATACCTTGCCCCGGTAGGTTTTTTCCGAAATCATGGTGATAGCCGTGATGCGGTTGCCGACCTTCAGAACGCCCTTGGCCCGATCCAGTTTCTGATTGTAATCCACCTGAATATTCGCATCTTTCAGCATATCGTGGTACACTTTCAGGGCGGCTGACGGCTCGAAAGTCCACATACTATTTTCGTTTTTCTGGGTGCGGGTCTGTCCACCGTCCAGGTAGTCCTGGTTTTTTTGCCATGTCCAGTTTTCGGGGTTGTCGTAGTAGGTTTTAATGTTTTGGTAAAACTCCCTCGAAATCCCCCCGATCACGCGTTTATTGCCGATGTCAGTTTGCCCCAAGCCGCCCGTCGTCAGGCCGCCAACGCGGGAAGTGGGTTCGATCAGCACCACGGATTTACCCATCCGTTTGGCCTCGATGGCCGCGGCGATACCTGCCGATGTCCCGCCGTAGACTACGAGGTCAGTTTCTTGTTGGTTTTGTCGTGGTTTGTAGGCGCTGCATGATATTAGTAAAATGCCCAGCAAAAAAATCAAGAGTTGCTTCATAAAAGTATCAAGTTGTGAGAATAATATTATTCTGCTTTGGTAGCTGCTTCTAACTTCTGCCCCTCCTTCACCAATAAGCCCCGCAGTTTCTCGTAAGGCAATTGCTGAGGCGTCACGCCATTCTCGATGGCCAGTACTGCCGCCGCCGCCGCCGATTGCCCCAGAATCATAAACACCGGCTCCATCCGGATAGACCCGAAGGCGATGTGCGAGCTGGACATGGCCACGGGGACGAGCAGGTTTTTGCACTCGGAGGCCTTTGGCAAAATAGAGCCGTATGAAATGGAATAAGGTTGCTTGGGGTGTACCCCAATGTCGCCCTCGTTCTGTACGTTTCCGTCGGCCTTTACGTAGCGTTGGGCGTTGTGGGCATCGAGTGAGTAGGAGCCCATGCCGATGGGGTTGGACACGGGATTGGTACCAAGGGTGTGCAACTCGGTCATCACATCTTCGCCAATCATGCGGCGGGCTTCACGTACATAGATCTGATGCGGCCAGTTTCCGTTGTCGGTAAACTCGTCCTTGGCCAAGCCCCACTGCTGCATATCCTGCTTTGCGTCCGCGGGCATACGCTGATCGTTCTGCATGAAGTACAGCAGGCCTTTCTGGTATTCCTCGTGATCCTTGATGATTTCCCGGCGGCGCTCGTAGCTGGCATCGGGGTAGTCGTAGTTTTTACCGAGGTAGTCACTACTAAATGGGCCGTGGTTGTTGGTGTCGGTTTTGTGGTTGGGGATATTATCGTATTTGTCAAAGGTTTCGCGCCAGCCGGTATCAAATACCCGGAGGAGCAACTCGTAACGGGCCGGGTCGTAGCTTTCGGGCTTGGGGAAGGGCACGCGATTATTGGGATTATTACTCATGCACAGTCGGAAGCAGTAGGCCTGAATCTTGTTATCGCCGGTGCCGTTTTCGGCAATCGGCTCGGAGGAAATTTCTGGTAGCAGGCCACTTTTGGGATCACCAGCTACCTTGTAGGGGCTCACGGGTTTTTTGAAATAGTGCCCGTGCTGGAATACGCCTGCCTGTACGCCATTCCACTGCTCGCCGTATACGCTGTTGGCTTCGCGGCCCACGTGGTAGCTTACGCCCGCTGCGGCCATGAGGTCACCCTCGTAGGTGACGTCAATGAATATCTTGCCTTTGTAGGTGTTGCCGTTCAGGGTTTTGAAGTACTGAATTTTTCCACTCTTCATCTTTACGCCTTTTTTGGAGCGGTCGAGCCACTCATCCCGGTAGACGGTGATGTTATTTTCTTTAATTAATTTTTCAAAAATCTGCTCAGCGGCGTGGGGTTCGAAGATCCACATCGTGCGGGCATCACCGTCCATGGCGGGGGTACCCTGGCCCTTGTTGCCGTACTCCGATTGCTTCTGCCAGGTCCAGCTTTCGGGCTTTTGGTAGTGCTGGTAGAGGCGGTGGTAAAACTCCCGCGCCAGCCCACCGATGACCGATTTGTTGCCTGTATCGGTAAAGCCTAGTCCGCCCGCCGACAGGCCTCCCAAGTGCTTATCGGGGGAGACGATGATGACGGACTTGCCCATTTTTTTGACTTGTACGGCAGCGGTGACGGCGGCGGCGGTGCCGCCGTAGATGATGACGTCAGCTTGGTGTACTAAGGCCATGCGGTTTTTGTCAGAATTAAACCCACAGGCCGTTAGCACGGTCAGGAGGAGAAAAACGTATGTTAGTTTTTTAAAAGAAATCATTTTGATTATGGGATTTTCGGTGAACATGGCATTCCAGGATATGCTATCGAGTTATTGATCTTATGCTATGCACGAAAGGTCAGAAAAGTAACAGTTTACTGCTTTTCGACTCTTGGATGCTCTTCGAAAAAGAAAAACGGGTTGGAAACCCATGGGGATTCAGTTAAGATTGTTCGTTGATCTATACTGCGTGAGTCGCTTTTTCACAATCAGGTCCGCAGTACTCATCTTACTAAGAAACGAATAGGCTTTCTTGGAAATAAATGGATTTTCAACCAGTAGTAATTCAGATGCGTAGCGGCAGGTTTCGGGATCGAGGCTCTGGTGATGGAGAAATAAATCCAGAATATCGGAGATCAATTGTCCACTGAACGTGCCAATGTTTTTGGCCAAAAATAACCGGGATTCTTTATCGAGCGCCGACGCCTCGTTAAGCTTCTTAACCAAAAGTTTCTGGGCGCTGTAATTGGTCGTTAGGATCTTTTGTGCCAAAGCGACTTGTAAGGCAACAGATTCCAAATCCTCAGTACTAATCGAGTGTAAAGCCCTTTCCGTAAGGTTGTAATCTTTGCCATCAATGTAGCCCAAAACCGATTGTTGCAGGGTAGGGGTAGGCTGAATGAAACCATTGATGTGGTTCAAGGCCCAGATTTTATCACTCGGGTGTTTGCTGTCTAAAATCAGCTGGATTAATTCAGGCGTTAGTTTTTCGCAAGTCAGGGCTTCGGCTTGTCGTTGGGCTGAGCCATATACGAGATGCCACAGCTTGTAGGTTGTGAAGGCGGCTCCTTCCACCACATTGTCGAGTACATTGGCCGAGGTAGCGCCCGATACAGCATCCACTTTTTGGTAGGACGAATCGGCCTTGGGTACGATTTCGTTGTAATGGAAGTATTTCAGCGCCGATAGCGAGTCGGTCAGGATGCCGTGGAGGCGAACGTACTCGGCCTCGGAGAAAGGATCGTGGTCGTACTTACTGAGAAATTCTTTTTCGGGTAGCTCGAAACCAAGGTACCGTCCCGTGACATTCCAGCGGAGGGTAATATCCAGGGGGCGGCATTTGTTATCAAAGCATACGCCCGTGCGCAGGTGTCGCGCGTAGCTGATAGAGTACCCTTCCTTGGAAAGGTACTGAATGAGCGTGTCGTTGGCGATATCGTCGTTAAAATCTAGGATGTGATTTACGGCCGTGGCGACGGGAAGTAGCAGGGTAGGGGGATGGGTATACTGAATCCTGCCGGGCTGATAGTAGCCCGACAGGATCAGAATTCCGATAAAAAGAACGACAGTCGTTCGGGTGATGGTTTTTAAAAACATTCGTAAAGATGATCACTACACCATGCCGGGCACAATACCCCCGTGCGATTCAATCAGACTTCTAAGTTCGGCGAAAGGTACCTTCAAAGGGGTGGTTCCGTGCGTATGGGCCAGTACCGCCGCCGCTGCCGCGGCTTGCCCCATGCCCATCGAGGAGGCCTGTACCCGCAGTGCCGAATTGGCCAGCCGGTCGCTACTGATACACCGCCCCGCCACGATGAGGTTTTTGCTGCCTTTGGGTATTAGGGCTCTTAATGGAACAGTAGGTACCACGCCTTCATTCAGGTGCCTCGGAATAATTCCGTGTTCATCATGCAGGTCAATGGGGTAGTAGGAATAGGAAACCGCATCTTCGAATACCTTACCCGTTACGTAGTCTTCTTGTGTAACCTGGTAGTGGCCGTCGATTCGGTAGGTTTCCCGGACGGCGGTTTCGTTCTGGACGTCAATTATTTTTAGTTTTTCCAGATTGGGTAAAGTACGTAGGAAACGAACCGTATTCAACAGCGACGCCCGGCCTTTGATATTGGCCAGCGTGTGCGACTCGGAGGTGGTAGAATCGGCCCCCATCACGTGGCTGATGTTGTCGCCCTGACTTTTGAGCAGACCTACGACATTGTTTCGGAACTCGTACTTGTCCAGGGTACCCTTTTTGATCTCTTCCTTGTACTTTTCCTTGATCAGATTCAGGTCGAGTTTTTCAAAATCGTAGCCCCCGATCTGAAACATCAGCGATCCCGGCTGAATGGTATCCTCCCGTAGTACAGGATACCCAGCCAACGTAGTGGCGAAGGCATTTCCGGTGCAGTCGATCAATTGGTTGCACTCGATTTCGGCATTGATTCCCTTCCCTACCGTTTCCACCAGCCAGCCGTTTTTTAGAGGTGTTATTTTGGTGGGTGTTTCGTAAAAACGAATATGGACGCCTGCCTGTACGCATTTTTCTTCGAGGAGCATCGCGTATAGCTGCCCGTTGAGCCGTACCTGATGCAGGGGGTGCCGCTTGCCGTGCGGGATAGAAAAGTTGGGCAGCGTATCGTCGTTCAGGTCGACCGCTTCCTTGACCAGTTCCCAGCCAATGCCAGAAATTACCTGCTTACCCCAAGCGAAGAAGATGCCTGGATAGTTCACTCCGCCCGTGGTGGTGGTACCTCCTAACTGACTCACGTTTTCGACGAGAATGGTCTTTTTTCCAGCCCGACCCGCCTGAATGGCTGCTATGACCCCGGCGGTGCCGCCGCCAATCACCAGAATATCGGTTTTGAGGGTTTGTTTTTTGATGGAATAGAAGGCGTTGAGGGGTATCTCCTTTTCTTTAAGGAGGAAGTCCTTCGAACTAATTCCCAGTGAGATAGAACCGAGCGAAGCAAGGGCCGAACGTCTTTTTATTTTGGTCATGAGTAGTAGGTTTTAGTAGCCAGGATTTTGGTCCTTCGCTGGATCCAGGGCTTTATTGAAATTTAATTCTGATACGGGGATGGGCCAGAGCAAGTGCTTATCGGCCACGTCGATTCCTTTTACGGCCTTGATGGTTTCCTTCACTTTGCCAATTCGTTTCAGATCAAGATAACGCTTACCCAAATATAGGAATTCGTAGGCGCGTTCCTGAATTACCAGATCGATAAAGGTAGTCGCGGTGTAATCAGCTACCTTAAAATCTGCCGTCGAGGCGGTGGCGGGTGCTTTGCCGTAGGCGCGGCGGTGTACCTTATTGAGTGCCTCCATGGCCTCGGGTGTAACGTTGTTACCGGCGCGGGCGGCAGCTTCGGCGTAGATCAGAAGGGCGTCATTCAGGCCATATACCGGATCGTCGTTTCCGGCTCCCTGCTGACTGATGGCGTTGGCATCCGCGAATTTGGAGCTGATGAGGGTATTGGCTCCCAATCCAATATTCACCGGCTGCCACATTGCTTTGCGAATGTCGGCTGCATCCCAGGCTTTGTAGAACGATTCGGTTGTAAATCCGTAGACTACATACGCCCCGCCAAAGTTGAACAGCTTGGTGCTCGGATGGTTGGTGATCCAGAGCATGTAGTTGCCCTGATTGATCTGACGCGTGTATTTCAGGTAGAAAATTTCCTCGGTGGTACTGACCAGGTCGGGCCCAAAGACTTTGGTTTGGAAGTCGCCGACCGACTGAACCGGCACCAGCGAAAATTTATTGCTCTTGATTACTTCATCGGCCCGGTCGCGCGCTTCGGCGTACTTACCCAGGGTGAGGTACACATCAGCCAGCATGACTTTGGCCGCCCATTTGGTGGGTTTTCCCACGCGGGTAGCTTTGTCGGGCAGGTTTTGTTCTGCTACGATGAGGTCGGCTACGATGAGGGCATATACCTCCTCGGGGGTACTTTTTCTCAAATCGGTTTCGGTTATATTTTCCTCCGTTCGCAGCGGTACCCCCGCCCAGTTGCGCACGAGCTGAAAGTAGTTGAACGCGCGCAGGAACTTGGCTTCGGCTAGGTTTTTATCAATATTCGCCTGACTGATGGAGGTACCCTTCGGGGCATTGGCAATGACCAGGTTGGCGTTGCGGATGCTGAGGTAGAACGCATTCCACAGGCCCGCCACCCGGTTGATGTTTGCATCGTTTAAACCCTTGTGCTCGTGCAGGGGAGTCCAGCTACCCCGGCCGTAGGCATAGTCGGCCTGGCATTCCAGGGTGGTTTCGTATACCGTGTAGTTGTTAGAACGCAGGGGAGAGTAGATGGCGTTCACGGCTGATTCCACTTCTTCGGCGGTATTGAAGAAATTCTCAACGACCATGAATTTGGGATTCTCAACGAGAGCATCCTCACAAGCGCCCAGCGAAACCAGTAGCGCTAGGCCCAGCAGGATTTTGCCGGGAATACGGAGTGAGAAGTTGTTTTTATATAGAATTGACTTTTTCATTTCTTTGTAATTAGGAGTGATTAAAACGACCAGAGACCGTGCTGTTTTAACTTAAAATCCGACTCGTAGCCCCACGGTGGTTGACTTGGCAGTCGGGTAGCTATTCCAGTCGATACCCTGTGAGGTGGAGTTGGCCCCACCGCGCGAGTTTACTTCCGGGTCCCACCAGGAGTAGCTGGTGAACGTCAGCAGGTTCTGTCCGCTCACGTAGATTTGGGCGCTTCGCAGCCAGTTAATACCCCATTTCTCAACCGGCGCGTTAAAGGCCAGCTGAATATTCCGGAGCCGCAGGTAGGAGCCGTCTTCCACGAAGCGGTTGGAGACGCGGGCGTTGGTGTTCCGGCTGATAAGCGGGTACTTTGAATTGGGGTTTTCGGGTGTCCAACTATTCAGAAACACATCACGCGTCATGTTCAGGCCGAATCCGTGGTCCATGGTATTGACAATGGAGCTCACATTGAGCAGGTCGTTACCCTGCACGCCCTGCAAAAATAGCGTTAGGTCGAAGCCTTTATACGACATCGAGGAGTTGAGCCCATAGATAAATCTGGGGTTGGGGTTCCCGATAAACGTTTTATCATTTTGACTGGTAGTTCCATTACCGTCTAAATCCTTATAGATAATGCGTCCCTGCTCATTGTAGCCGCCTTCGAGGTACCCCCAAAAGCTACCGATGGGTTGGCCTTCGCGCAGAATGTTCGTCACGTCGTTGATCACTACAACATTGACATTACCCCCAAGAATATCTTCGCCGCCATACAGCTTCACTACTTTATTCCGATTGATCGACAGGTTGGCGTTCATATTCCACTTAAAAGCCCCAGTTAGAATACGTCCGTCTAAACCCAATTCAAATCCTTTGTTCTGTACCTGTCCGATGTTTTGGATGGTGGAGGTAAAGCCCAGGGAAGAAGGCAGAATAACCGTATTCAGCAGGTCGTGGGTATTTTTGATGTAGTAGTCGGCCGTGAATAGCAGGCGGTTTTGGAAAAGACCCAGATCGACTCCGAAATCCAGCTGCTCGGTGGTTTCCCATTTCAGGTTGCCAGGGAGCCGTGTACCGGGCGAGAAGGTCGTGTACATGGCGTCGTCAAATACCGTCCGGCTAGCGTTAAGCTCGTTGAGGGTAGCGTAGGCGTTGATGGCCTGACTACCCGTCAAACCCCAACTGGCCCGTAGTTTCAGCTCGGAAATAGTTGGGTTGTTGACAAGGAAATCCTCATTGGCCACTTTCCAGGCTACTGCCGCCGAAGGAAAGTATCCCCACTTGTTGCCGGGGCTATACCGCGAAGATCCATCCCGTCGGATGCTGGCCGTGAACAGGTACTTATCGTTGTAGCTATAATTGGCCCGAGCCAGGTACGAAACCAGTACCGATTGGGAGTAGCCCGACGACGGAATACCCGGTGTAATGGCCGATTCCAGATCGAAGGTTTCGGTGATGTCGCTCAGGAAGCCATTACCACTGCCGCCCAGGGTTTTGGTGGTGAAATCCTGATAGGTAAAACCCGCCACGGCTGAAACGCTGTGCAGTTGGTTGAAAGTTTTGGCATAGCTGATGGTGTTTTCATTCAGCAGACTAGTGAATTGGTACGAACTGACGCCGGCCCGACCCGGTGAATTGAAAAATTTGCGGGTGGTGTAGCTGTCGGTACGATCGTCCTGATTTTCGATCCCTCCCGCTATTTTTATGGTTAGTTCGGGAATGGGGTTAAATATCAGCGCGGCATTGGTCAGGATGCGGTTCGCATTGATTTGGTTGTTCTGCTCATTGATAAAATTCAGCGGATTGATCAAATCTGTGGCAACGAAGGGGTAAGCGATGGCCAGCACCCGGTAGGTGCCGTCCTCGTTATAGGGCGTAAGGGTAGGCGGGGCTGATACCGCGGCCGAAACCATGGAATTTCCGCGTGAACCACCTCCACTATCACGACGGTCGGTTTTTAGGCGGGATAGGGTGTTGGATAGCGTAACTCTGAACACCTTACTTACTTGATGATTGATGTTGGTGCGCAGGGAGAATCGGTTGTAATCGCTGCCTTTGATAATCCCCTCCTGTCCAAAGTAGCTGCCTGACACTGAAAACTGAGTTTTATCGGTGCCGCCGTTGATATTTAGCGAGGTAGTTTTCATGGGAGCTTTCTGGAACACCAGATCCTGCCAATCGAAGCCCTCCCCAAAACCATTGACCTGGTCCTGGGTAAAGTAGGGGGCTAGTTTGTCATTGACGGCCTGCTGGTTATAGAAAGTAGCGTACTCCCGCCCATTCATCATGTCCAGTTTCTTGCGCAGCGTTTGCTGGCTGTAGCTGGTTTCAAAGTCTACCTTCGTGCGGCCTGTTTTGCCTTGCTTGGTCGTGATAATTACTACTCCGTTGGCACCTCGTGAGCCATAAATGGCCGTAGCCGAGGCGTCTTTTAGTACCTCCACGCTCTCGATGTCGGCATTGTTGAGCACCGTGGGGTTGCTGCCAAAAATGGGGAAGCCGTCTACCACGTACAATGGTTCATTGCTACCCTGAATGGAGTTGGTACCCCGGATTCGCACGCTAATGCCCCCGCCGGGCGCACCGGTATTCTGCGTAACCTGTACGCCAGCTGCCCGGCCCGAAAGGGCCTGTAATGGGTTGGCAGAGGGAAAGCTGTTGATTTCATCAGATTTTACCTGCGCCACTGAGCCGGTCAGGTCGCTCTTTTTTACCGTACCGTAGCCTACCACAACAACTTCTTCCAGCGACTTGGTGTCGGTGTTTAAAGAAATACTAATCTGACTCTGACTCCCTACTGCTACCTCCTGACTCACGTACCCCACAAAACTGAACACCAGTACCGGCGAGCCAGTCTCGGGTACGGTTAGTTCAAAGCGCCCCTGAGTGTTGGTGGTTGTACCGCGCGAGGTACCTTTTAGTACCACGCTTACCCCAGGAAGTCCGGCGTTGTTTTCGTCTACCACACGCCCGGTAACCGTACGGTCTACTGGGGCTTCGACTCTAATTCCCGGAAAAGAAGAAGAAGTGCCTGTCTCTATCCGGGTCAGCACGATCTGTCCGCCAATGACCTTGTAGGTAATGTCCAGCGGCTCCAGAACTAACTTCAATACGTCCGAAAGTTTGCGTTGATCGGCCTGCACGCTCACCCGGCGGTTGGGTTGGATGACCGTGGAGCTGTACACGAATTTGATATTGACTTCATTTTCAATCGTGGACAGTACTTTTCGGAGTTCGGTATTGTTGGCTTTTAGCGAAACAGCCCTATCCAACAAGCCCTGGGTGTGGGCATCGTGGGCGTATCCCAGGGTAAGGGTCAGGCCGATCAGGAAAGTTTGCAGCAGGGTAATCCGCATGATTTGTCGTAGCAGCGTTCGCTCTCGTAATAGTTTTTTCATTACATTTGATTGTTTTTGTTGGGTTTAAAAATTTGACAAAACTCCCTCTCACCCATCCGTATAGATGGAAGCCCGACCAGGTTTTAGAAAGGGTATTACTTCGGAGTCGGAAGTGCTCGTAACACCTCCGGCTCCTTTTTCTTTACAGAGAATTAGGTTTTCATTCTAAAAATCAAATTCAACGGATCACTCTGCACTGAGTCAACGGCATCCGCTTCCCATGATCAGAATCTTGGTTCCGCGGACCTCGTACGTTGCGTTGAGGGATGAACAGAGTAGGTCTAGTTTGGTGAAAAGTGGTTGCTCGGTAATGTCAGCCGTGAAAAGGCAGTCTCCCAATTCTTCGTTTTCCAGAATAATTTCGATACCGTAGGCTTTTTCCAACTTCTCCACCACTACGGCCATGGTGGCATCTTCAAAGGCAAAGGGTACGGTCTCTGACCCGCTGCCTGGAGTATCGGCACTCGGGGCCACCACCAAGGGCTGTTCCACTAGGCTCGTTTCAAAGGAGTGACTTGCCTGGGTGTACACGACCCGCTGATTAGGGGTGAGAATCACCCCTTTTTTGATTTTATCCTGGGTCGGCTCGTCAGGCGAATCGCGCTGAAAGACGGACACTTTTCCCGTGAGTACCAATACTTCCACCGAGCTATTGTTGTCTCCCGTTTGCACGCGGAAGCTGGTTCCCAACACCTTGGTAGTGACCTCCCCCGCATTGACAAAGAAGGGCTGCTTGGGGTTGCGGGTCACTTGAAAAAGCGCCTCGCCGGTTAGATTCACTTCACGCCGGGTATCTTCAAACGCTTCGGGATATTCAAGGCTACTGTGGGGAGCGAGGGTAACTTGCGAGCCATCGCTCAGCGTTATTTCCAGGTTAGTGGCAGTCTCGTTGGTTCGAAGGAGGTAGCCAGCCGGAAGCGTATCGGTCGTGCCGTTGATCGACATGGTTTTGGAATTCGTATCCAAAGCTTCGTAAGCAAACCAGCTCAAACCCAAAACCAACGCGGCTGCCGCCGCCATCCACCAGCGCCGCCCTGAGTTGGGCATACGGACGATTGGTGCTCCTGTATTGCCTTTTTGCTGGATAGCCCCCCACATGCGATCTTCCAATTGCTGGGTCTCCGAGGCATCGCGACGGGGAGGATCCCCATCCAAAAGCGCGAACCATTGCTCGACCAAACGCCGCTCTTTGGGGGTGCAATCGTCGGCATGGTAGCGCTTAAGGAGGGTACGGAAGTGTTGTTTGCTCATGGGTATTGGTTTGTCCTATACCCCTACGACGCCAGAAAAAGGCGAGTCCGCAATGATTTAAAAAGATTCCAGGAATATTAATACTATATTTCAATAATTCCCCATTTCTTCTTTAAAAAATACCAGATGTGTCCTGGATAAAAAGAAGAGAAAAAAAGGTTTCGAGCAGTATTTTGAGCATGCGGGTAGCCTGTGTGTAGTGGTATTCGACCGTTCTTTCGGGCATAGAAAGTTGTTGTGATATTTCCCGGGTAGTCTGATTCTCAAATCGCTTCAAGTTGAAAACCAGTCGACTTTTCTCGGGCAATTGTGCAATCGCTTCTTCAATCGCTACTTCCAATTCTTCCAGAAAGAGCGGATAGGTCGTTGTGGAGGCCAAATCTGGAATCGAATCCAGCCGGTCGAAGGTGGTTCGACGGTAGTGGTCAATTACGCGGTTCTTGACCGAAATGAAAAAGTAGCTACGGAGGTTACGGATGGTGAGTTCTTGTCTCTTTTCCCAAAGATTTATAAACAGTTCCTGGACGATTTCTTCGGCCACGTCTTTGTCTTGGGTTTTGACGTAGGCAAAATCGTATAATTCCTGCCAATACTTTCGGAAAATCTGGCTAAAGGAATTACTATTTTGCTCGTTGAGGAGCAAAAGCAGGTGAGCGTCTTCCTCGTCGGTATGAGATTTGAGCGTTGCTATTCTAGATTGGATCAGATTTTCAAACTATAAATATCTGTTTAATTTACAAATAATTCTTGCTTTCCTTTCAAACAAAGAACTGCTTTTCGCAAACAAGGAGCTAGTGTTTTCATGAAAAGTAGCCAAACAAACGATTTTACCGCTTTTGCTTGGCTACTGTGTGGACTATGCACTCATTGGGTTTGCGTATTTATAATCCGCAGCGGTGGATTATAGCAACCCATTTCATTTCAGATTGTTAGCTGCCCGATACTGGGTAAGTCGCTTGTTGACAATTAGGTCCGTAGTACTCACCTTTTTAAGAAACGAATACGCTTTCTGGGAAATAAATCGTTTTAGCGGTAGTTTTGATAAGTCCGATACATTGACTTTCTGCATTGAAACGCCCTTTTTAATACTCATGCTGGCTTCTAAGTCTGCCGCTCGCTTCAAGGCTGTCTAGGTGAGTTCGACCCGGATACCAGAAAGGCCGAAGTTGCTCGACGAAATGGTGACAGGCACGAGCAGATTGTCGAACGTTTTGGGCAGAATAACCCATGTAGAATTTGAAATGATTACGAAATATGGTTGAAATCACCCTCAGTCTAGAAGTCATTGCACTCTACAGTCTTTTTAAGATGCTGTGAATGTCTCTTGATGAACCGTGAGTCCATCCACATCGCGATGAATAAACTCTATCCTTGGAGCTGTTTCCGTCGCCACCACGCCTATTTCCAGAAATCCGCCCTTGACCCTCAAGAATCTGTGTTCTGGCCGCTTATCTTCCGGATCCCACCCCTGGGCGTGGGAATCGCTTACCGGTCCCGATCCGAATTCGATCAGGCCCGCTCCTTCATCCACCGACACATATTGCCAATGCCGGTCCCCGTTGACGACAAACATATTTTTTTGTCCGGAAAGATATTGTCTCAGCCAATTGCCTTCATGTTGAAACGCTTTATTGGCATGGTTATCGGTTTTATTCTCACGATCAGGGCCGACCACCGGAGTGGGTGAAAACAAAATTTTGAACGTGGCGTCTGAATCTTCAACCGTTTGTTGAAACCAGGTCTTTTGTTTTTCGCCCCAAATGGTTTTGTCACTGCTATCTGCGACAGGGTTGGGTGACCGAAATTCCCGTCCTTCCACCAGCCAAATCTGAACATGCTTTCCCCAGCGGTAGGTTCGGTATGGGCTGTCCTTTACAGGAGCGTTTTCCCGCCATATTTTCAGTCCATCTTCAAAAGAGAGCGCTCCGTAGTCGGGCGACGTGGGATACGCATCATCCCGGAGTAAATCATGGTCGTCCTTTAGCATATATATAGGTACCTTCGAAAAAAAATCGACCAGCGAAGGCCAGGAATTCATAGCGTGCCATTGATGACGTGCCTTTTCGATAGTATTACCGAAAGGACCAGGCCTATCGTAGTAGACATAATCTCCGGTGTGAACAAAAAAATCAGGGTTCAATTTCCCCATGCTATCGTAGGTCCGAAAGCCTCTTTGCAAATCATCAAAACTCCAAAAATATTGACAGGTTGAGGTAACGAACTTAATGTTTTTCTGCTCCGAAACCGAGGGTGCCGTGGAAAAGGTGGCCACTGCTTCGGCGATCGGGCCTGAATCAGATAATTTTGCCTGCCATTTTATTTCGTATCTGATTCCTGGATCCAAACCCATAAAAGGAATCTGCACGGTGAAGTCATTCTCTACATTAGCGGAACTCCATGCGGATTCAAAGTGCTTGCCATTGCCGGAAATAATGGCCCGTACCATTCCGTTTGCGCCCCCTACCGCTCCGTCCATTTTTCCCACAGGCATATCCTCATCGAATTCTAGTGGATGCCTGGGAGCTGGAGCTTCATCTCTGCGTTCATGGACAACAGGGTTGCGGTTCTCCTGCCCGCACAATCGAATCCAGAGCTGTGCCGAATTGGGGGTTACTTCTCCCGTCTTAGATCCCGTGGTAAAGAATACCTGGGGCGTCAATTTTTCCTTATTCGCATCTCCTATTTGGGAAATGGCTGCGTGAACATTCTGCAGGGATAGGGTTGCAATGCCCGCACTTGCTTTTTTTACAAAAGTTCTCCTGCTTTCGTTGTTCATCATCTTGGACGTTTAAATTGAGGTCAATGGAAGTTATTCGGCGTCAATTGGCTTCTTTGCAATTTCAATTCATACAAAAGAGATCCGTCCTCTTTAACAAGGCGGAAAGCCACACCGGGATCTGTGGTGGACGGAAGGTAGGTAAGCTCTCCAAAAGCGAAAGTGCCATCAAGACCGAACAATTGCGTATCCCATGAATCCTGCTTTGCGGGTGGGCCCACCCTTCCACCCAAACTTCCCGGCTCAAATTCGTAATAACTGAAGCCGGATTTCCTCGGTATACGAAATCCACGTGCCCCATGCCGGTCACCAGACAGCAGCAGTACTCCGCTTATATTATTCTTTTCAATGAAACTGAACAACTCCTCCCGCCCTTCTGCATCATTTTCGCCCCATGAATCTTTTCCGTCTGAAACATAATCGCTCCACATCGAACCACATGACAAAATGATGAAAGGTGCCGTACAGGCTAGGAGCTCTTTTTTCAGCCAATCCAATTGACTTTTCCCCAGAAAGACCTGGTTGTCCCTGAAATAGCGGTTGTCTGTCATGATGATATCAAATGCGCCTATCCGGGTACGGGTAAATATGCCCTGCTTACTGTCTTCAAATCCATAGGACGGGTTATTCCATGAATTTTTAAAAACTTCCCTCACATTGTCGCGATCCTTATCCACAAACCCTTCCGGAATACCCGATTTGTCATTACCAAAATAGTCGTGATCGTCCCAAGTTGCATATACGGGTATATTTGCTGTCAATGATTTCCAGGCGGGATGAAAATCCCGTAGCAAATAGTCGGCACGGTGCATGCCCAAATGGTTCGTTCTATCTTGTACGGCAATGTCGCCATACAACAAAAACGCATCGGGTTTATGCGATTGTATTTGACCCAACAGTGTTGGATTGCCCAGTCCCCATCGATGAGGGCAAGAGCCAAATACAATTCTGGAGGCTTCTTCTAGATTGTCAGGTGATGCGGCTGTGCGGAAGTGCATATCACCCGTGGTGGGAATGGGCTTCCCATCTATGAACAGGCGATAGGTATAAGCAGATGATGGCTTAAGGCCATCTACAACCAGCACTGCCGACAGGTCGGTCGAGCGAGTCGAGCGAACAGGGCCAAATTTATGACTGTAAGCCTGGCCGGTTACCTCGACGGACACTTGTGATGGCTTCAATGTGCGCACCCATATCGACACGCCGCTTTCTTTCACATTTCCCAGCATAGGGCCGCCCAACAACTTCATGCCATCCTGACCCGCAATTTTTTGAAACGCCGTATTAGCAGACAGATCGAAAAAACTTGCTTCTGGTTTTGCGCTCAGTACCTTCAATGCTGACTCGTAGACCGCATTAATCAAATCACTTTTCTTTGTCCAATAATTGAGTATTAGCCTATTATCGGTATCCTTGTTCATAGGGTGGGTGGAATCACCGAAATTTTGGGAATGGCCGGGATGAACAATCGCTATTAGCAGCAGTATTAAGTACTTATTCATAATGGTTAGTAAAAATGGGTTTCAGACAAGTGTTATTCAGAAGTGGTCATACCCGAAAAGGCAGAAATGTACCCGTCTGTTACTGGTAGCTAAAAAGAGATCCGCACGCGGCAAATGCTGTGTGCGGATCTCTTTTTAGCTCAGTAGCCTGGATTCTGCTTTAATTCTGCCTGAACGTTTTTTTCGATCTCGTTGAATGGTATAGGCCACAAATTGTTGTGCTCTTTATAGGAATCTCCGACCCACTTGTTATGCTTTTTTGTACGCTCAACCAATTTACCCAAACGCGTCAGGGTCAGCAGCCGGAATTCTTCAAAATTCAACTCTCGTAATCGCTCATCCAGT
>JBDNFP010000047.1:0-12102 GCA_041689775.1 Spirosomataceae bacterium | reverse complement strand
GTCGAGGGGACAATCGGCTGGACGCTCGCTAACCGCAGATGTTCAAGGGATTACCAGAGAAAGGCAGAACACGCAAACGCTTTTATAATCATCGGAAACATCAAAAGACTAGCCCAAAAAATAACTTAAACAGCTTCTAACACTTTCCCCGTGTCACAGGCGTGAAGCGACAGCGTCCCGACAGTAAATCAGCACCAGCCCATCAACAAAAAATAAGCAAAAGTTCTCCAAAAACTACTGACCTGCAACTTTCTCCGCCTTCAACTGCACCAAATCATCGCGGTACCTAGCGGCTTCCAGGAAATCCAGGTCCTTGGCGGCGGCTTCCATTTTGCGTTGGGTTTCGATGACGAGTATTTGGAGTTCGCCCTTGCCCATGTACCGCACCAAAGGATCGGCGGCGATGCGGATTTCGTCGGGTTCGACGTACATCTTCTTGACTTTGGAGTCGGCGATAGAGTTTTGACCCAGGATGGCTTCGCGCGATTTCAGGATGGTGCGCGGCGTGATGCCATGTGCTTCGTTGTAGGCCGTTTGGATGGCGCGGCGGCGATTGGTTTCGTCGATGGCGTTGCTCCAGTGATGCGGTCGACGTACATTAGTACTTTGCCGTTTTCGTTGCGGGCGGTGCGGCCAATCGTTTGGATCGGCGAGCGGATGTCGCGCAGGAAGTCCTCCTTGTCGGCGTCCATGATGGCCACGAGCGAAACCTCGGGTAGGTCGAGTCCCTCGCACAGCAGGTTGACGCCCACCAGCACGTCGAACACGTCCAGCCGCAGTTCGTGCAGGATTTGACGCGGTCCAGCGTCTTGACGCCGGAGTTGATGTAGCGGCCCGTGACGAAGAGGTTAGCGGGAAAAATGGCGATTTTCTTTTCGCTGGACAGCTTCTTGCCCGTGTCGGGGCCAATGCGCTGGATTTCCTCGATTTCGTCGCCAGATTCTATCTGTTGGCTATACATAGAGCCCGTCTTCGACTGGCGTAGGTACTTTAAGGCAATGCAAACGCCACAAAACTATCCCCCTTCTTCGTTCCCAATTTAGTACCACCGCAGGCAATGACCATGTACTGTTTGCCATTGGCTTCGTAGACCGAGGGGGTAGCAAAGCCCCCGGCGGGTAGTTGGGTTTCGTACAGTAGTTTCCCCGTACGTTTGTCAAAGGCCCGAAACATACCGTCTTTGGTAGCCGCTATGAAGAGCACGCCCCCGGCCGTCACCACGGGGCCGCCGTAGTTTTCGGTTCCGGTGGGTGGAATGCCCTTGGCCGATAGTTCTTTGAATTCACCCAGAGGTATTTGCCATTCGTACTCTCCGGTGTGGAGGTTAAGGGCCGAGAGTTGCCCCCAGGGTGGACTGATAGCCGGGTAGCCTTTGCTATCCAAAAATTTGTTGTAGCCATCCATTTTATAGGGTAGTGGGAAGGTAGTCGTAGCTACGGCAGCCCCGGCTTCCTGCTTTTCCTCGTTAAATAAAAATGCCAAAAGGGCGTCCCGCTCATCGTCTTTGAGGTAAGAAAATCCCGGCATCATCCCTTTTCCGTTTTTTACCATTAGCTTAACATAGGTCCGCCCGCGTCGGTCGCTGATATCGTTCAATGCAGGGTAGCCACTTTGTGGATTTCCTTTCCGCTCGGCGCCGTGGCAGGTTGCGCAGTTGATACTGTATGCTTTTTGTCCCGGCGTAAGACCCGCCAGTTGGTCGGCTTTGGGGGTAGGTAGCATCTTCATCACCCAGGCCATCTCGTTGGAGTTGATGTAGAACAGACCCGTTTCGGCGTCGAAGGCCTGTCCGCCCCACTCGCCGCCGCCATCAAAGCCGGGGAAAATCAAGGTACCTTCCTCGCTAGGTAGTTCAAATTGATTTTTATGGCGGAGCGTTTTTAGCTTTGCTACCAGTTCTTCCTTGTTTTCAGCGTAGGGGCTAAGGTCGTTTTCAGTGATGGTCTGCCGCGAAAAAGGAGCGGGTTTCAGCGGTACGGGTTGGGTAGGGGAGGGCTTCTCGCCCGGTAGAGCGTTGGTAGGTACGGTTACTTCTTTGATCGGAAACAGCGATTTACCCGTGACGCGATCAAACACAAACACAAAACCTGACTTCGTGATTTGGGCCACGGCGTCGATGAGCTTTCCGTTGCGTTTTACTTGCACCAACACCGGAGGAGCGGGTAAGTCGCGGTCCCAGACGTCGTGGTGCACAAACTGAAAATGCCATTTTCTTTTACCCGTGGCGGCATCCAACGCCAGTAGACAATTAGCGTAGAGGTTAGTACCGGGACGATTTCCCCCGTAAAAATCATAACCCGCCGAGCCAGTCGGTACGTAGATAATGCCCCGACCACGGTCGATGGCCATGCCCGCCCAATTGTTGGCGGCCCCTACGTCGGTATTTTTCCAGTTGTCCTTGCCCCAAGTTTCGTAGCCCGCTTCACCGGGGTGGGGTATAGTCCGGAAGGTCCAGGCCAATGTTCCGGTGCGGACGTTGAAAGCCCGCACGTGGCCGGGTGCGGCATCGGGCCCCTCGGAAAGCCGTACCGGCATCACGATTAAGTCTTTATAAATAGTTCCAGGAGTATTGGAGCAGATAAATTTATTTTGAGCTTCTTCGGGTAGTCCCAACCGCAGGCTTACGCGCCCGTCCTCGCCAAAAGACTCAATCATTTGTCCTGTTTTTGCATCCAGCGCGTACAGCCACGGCCCGGCCGTAAACAAGATACGCGTATCGTCGCCGTCGGCCCAGTAGGTTACCCCCCGGCTGGTGTTATACCATTGCGGGTCGCGGGAGTCGGCAAAGCGCCAGATCTGCTTCCCCGTAGCGGCATCCAGCGCTATGATCTGCACCGATGCCGTGGGGGCGTAGAGTACGCCATCCACAATAATAGGATTGCATTGCATTTGCCCGGAGGTGTCGCCGGTGTGAAATTCCCAGGCTACCCGCAGGTTCTTAACGTTCTCCGTGGTTATTTCTTTCAGAGGCGAAAAGTGCGCCCGGTCGGGACCGCCCAGATACTCGCGCCACTCGGAGGTGCCTTGGGTTGGGTTTAACGTAAAGTTTACTAACAGGACTGCTCCGCAAAGTAGCGCGGCTCCGAGAAGAAATAATCTGATTTTCATAAAACAAGTGGTAGCAATACCCTACTTAAAGGTACTACTACCACCAAAATTACTTGTGATAAGTCTATGCTCAGAACCAGCCAGCTCCAAGGTTACGGAATGGCCAGGGAATAGAGACCAGAATCAAGATCAAGCCCAGGGCGTAGAAGTACAGAATAGTACGGTGTTTAGCGGCACCCTCAACTTTGCGTGAGCGCACGCGCCCTACTGTGATGAGTATAATCGCGACAACCATCGTCAGAGCGTGCTCGACGGTATAAAAACGATAAAGCTTATCGTCCAGCATGCTGAAATTAACCTTGGGGCTTATGAAGTAAAGAATAAGTCCGATCAGTAATTGAATATGGCAGGAAATAAGCGCGTAAGAATAAATTTTGCTGTCTGCCGGTTCGTTTTTCTGCCAGTTGCTGTACGCAAGTCCGATGGCAGCAATCAATAATCCCAACACCAGGTAGCGCAATCCGGAGTGGGCATGTACAAGAGCGTTCATAATTTTGTCGTATTTTCTAGTGAATGGTTGTAAGCACACAAAGGTACTCCCGAATTAGGGGTTGTACAAATAGGGCGTTGGCTTTCGGGGACTGTTGGTACGTGTTTAATAGCTTATCCTTCAAAATCAGTAGCTTTGCGACTAGTTAGTGCTGTCTCTACTCAATTGTAAATAAGTAGTTGGCACTATCTAAGAATGTTCGGTGTCTTTACCGCAAGAAAAATTAATCAACTGGCCGCTGACCATGGGTCGGGGCCGATAGCTCACAAACATATGCTACTATACAACGTTACGGTCAACATTAGCCGGATGGTCGAAAATGAATGGCTTGATTGGATGCGTAACGTCCATATTCCCGAAGTTATGGCTACGGGGCTACCCAAAGCAAATAAAATTCTCCGCTTGTTGACTGAGATCGAAAACGAGGGTACCACTTATTCTATTCAGTATTCATTTGCTACGATGGATGATTACGTAGTCTACCAATCAGAATATCAGCCGGCCTTACAGCAAAAACACCACGAACGCTACAAGGAGCGGTACGTATCGTTCCGAACATTATTGGAAGAAATATAGCCGAAGGTCAGGAAAGAGCTTGCTGAGCGCCGGAAAAAACCTCCTGATTTTCCTTGACATTCTCCTGAGAAATCACTTTATTTATTCTACCGATTCGTCACCCGGTTAAGACCAGGACGACTAGCGGTTCGGTCCCTCCCAAAGTGGAATTCCGAACCGCTATTTTATCCGCAAGCTTCCGTACGATGAACGGGATGAGTATGTTTTACCTTAAACAAAAGTGCTTATGAGACTGCAGATGCAAGCCATCCACTTCGACGCTGACAGCAAACTGTTAGCTTTCATCCAACAAAAAATGGACAAGTTGGATACGTTCTATGACCATATCATCAATGGAGAAGTGTTTCTTAAACTGGACGGAAGTGACACTAATAAAGTACATACCAAACTCCTTGAAGTGAAGTTATGCGTTCCGGGAGGAACCATATTTGTAAAAGAACAGGGTACAACCTTTGAAGAGGCGACTGATTTGGCGGTTGACACGCTAAAAATGCAAGTGAAAAGGTTTAAGAACAAGCACCGCGACGGGCGGGCACCCAAGCTACCCGAAGTAGCCATGCTTGTAGAAGCCGAAGAAAATGAATTCGAAGAATAAATATTTCTGGGAGTAATACCCAAAAAAAAGAGGCGGGACAACGTGTTAGTTGTCCTGCCTCTTTTTTTACAGCGCTATTGGTACTATATAAAGTTTCTTTAGTCCGCTTTAAACATAAAGAGAGATTTTTTAGTAAGTAGTTTTCTTAGTAGACCTAGGTAAAATTTTGCTTTACATCTATTTGGAAGGAATTTGTCTGGGTTAAGAGATGGAGGTAGGCTCAAACACAGAAAAATAGTTTCTTGTACTATATATAGAATTAGTGGTTTTTAATTAATTAATTAGGTGGGTATGCGTCCAATAGTAATCTTGGTAGGAATTATTCTTTCGCTCATCATTGGGAAGTTATTTCTATTTCCTGGCTCCGATGGGGTGGGAAGTGGAAAGGAAAAGGCTTTGGGTAGTAATGCCAAAGGAGCAAAAGGTAGTGGGGGAGCAGCCGTGCCCGTAGAAGTATATATTGCTTCCCTCGAACGAGTAGATAATCGTTTGTTCGCATCGGGAACAGTAGTTCCCAACGAAGAAGTAGACTTAAAAGCCGAAATAGCCGGACGGCTTATAAAGCTGAATATCCGCGAAGGCGGGCCGGTAGCCAAAGGGCAACTGATTGCTAAAATCAACGATAAAGACCTGAGAGCTCAGATGGTGAAGTTGGAGTATAACGCAGCCCTCACCAGAAATATCGAACAGCGGCAAAAGAAACTTTTATCGATTGAGGCGATCAGTAGAGAAGAATACGAGATCGCGGTTAATAATGTACAGACCTTGGAAGCCGATAAGGAGCTGATCATGGCTCAACTGGAAAAAACAGAAATCCGGGCACCGTTTAGTGGAACTATTGGTCTCAAAAGTATCAGCGAGGGAGCTTACCTCTCACCCGGTACCTCGGTGGCTACGCTAGTACAGATAAATCCGGTAAAAATTGACTTTACGATCCCTGAGAAATATTCTAAGAGCATCCGGTTGGGTAGTACCGTAAAGCTGGGCCTCGACGATGATACCAAGGACTATTCTGCGCGAATAGTAGCCCTCGACCCCAAAGTTGACGAAGCCCTGCGTACCCAACGGGTGAGGGCTATCATGCAAAATCCAGGGGGGACGTTCGTGCCGGGTATGTTTGTGAAAGTGCAGGTAGACTTGACCGCGAATTCGGAAACGATTATGATACCCACGGATGCGATTGTGCCCGTGCTGAAAGGTAAAAAAGTATTTGTGGTAAAAAACGGGAAGGCCGAAGAGGTGATGGTAACCACGGGCCTGAGGAATGATCAACGGATTCAGGTCACCGACGGACTTCGGGCGGGAGACTCCCTGATCGTTACGGGAATTATGGCCTTGAAGCCAGGCGTATCTGTCAAAGTGAAGAAATAAAGAGGAGTTAAACTTAGAAGAAAGATTGTGCCATGAGTATTTCTACGCTTTCTATTAAACGTCCCGTACTAGCCATTGTGATGAATCTGCTGATCATCCTCTTTGGTTTCTTGGGCTATACCTATCTCGGGATGCGGGAGTTTCCGTCCATTGATCCTCCCGTGGTATCCATCCGGACTTCCTACGCCGGAGCGAACGCCGACATCATTGAGTCTCAGATCACCGAACCGCTGGAAAAGCAGCTGAACAGTATCGAAGGAATCAAGTCGATCTATTCTACCAGTAGTCAGGGAACTAGTCAAATTACGGTGGAGTTCGGGGTCGGAGCTAACATGGAGCGCGCCGCCAATGATGTTCGCGATAAAGTGGGGTCAGCCGTCCGTAGCCTACCGCTCGATATTGATGGGCCTCCCATTGTCAGTAAAGCCGATGCAAACTCAGAGCCCATTGTAGTACTTACTTTTCAAAGCACCACGCGCTCCCACCTGGAAGTAAGCGACTACGCCGAAAACGTAATTGCCCAGCGCTTGCAGACCATTGATGGCGTAAGTGATATCCGGATATTTGGACAAAAACGCTACGCCATGCGTATTTGGATGGACCCGGTAAAGATGGCTTCTTTGGGCATTACTACCCAAGATGTAAAGCGGGCGCTCGACCGGGAGAACGTAGAACTACCCAGCGGGAAACTGACCGGAAATACCACCGAGTTGACGGTCAAAACGATCGGTCGATTTAGGACCGAAGATGACTTCAACGATCTGATCGTGGCAAATACGCCTACCCAAACCATTCACTTGAAGGATGTAGGCTACGCTACTCTGGGGCCGGAGAACGAGGAGACGATCCTGCGCCTGAACAACGTACCCATGATCGGTTTGGCGATTACGCCGATGCCGGGCTCCAACTACATTGAAATTTCGGAGGAGGTCAATAATCGTTTGGCTGATATCAAAAAAGAGCTTCCGGCCGACTACGAGCTGGATACGCTAATTGATAATACTATTTTCGTAAAGCGTTCCATTGAAGAAGTAGGCGAGACCCTGCTGATTGCTATTGGATTGGTGATCATTATTATCTTCCTGTTTTTCCGGGATTGGGTGGTCGCCATACGGCCATTGATTGATATCCCGGTATCGCTGATCGGCACTTTCTTTATCATGTACCTGATGGGTTTTTCGGTCAATGTACTTACGCTTCTGGCCATTGTGCTCGCCACCGGATTAGTGGTAGACGACGGAATTGTGGTGACGGAGAATATCTTCAAGAAGATAGAAGAAGGGATGAGTCCCATGGAAGCAGCCATCAAAGGCTCTAATGAGATCATGTTCGCGGTATTGTCTACGTCTATTACGCTTGCGTCGGTATTCTTACCCGTTATTTTTATGGAAGGCTTTGTTGGAAAACTTTTCCGCGAGTTTGGAATCGTGATCTCGGCAGCCGTGTTGATTTCGGCCTTCGTTTCGCTGACGCTGACGCTGACGCCGATGCTCAACGCTTACCTGAACCGGAAGGACCAAAAACGCAGCTGGTTTTATACCAAAACCGAACCCTTTTACGAAAACCTGACCAATAGCTACGGCCGGACGCTGGGCAACTTTATGAATAAGCGTTGGATGGCTTTTCCTCTTATTGCACTGACTTTGGGTATGATCTGGTACTTTGGCAAAAATCTGCAATCAGAGCTAGCTCCTCTTGACGACCGAAACTGGTTCCGGCTTTCAATGACTACCCCGGAGGGCTCTTCCTACGAGTTTATGGACAATTACGTGCAGAAGGTTAGTCAGATGCTGATGGACTCTATGCCAGGCAAAAAAGGAATTATGCTCGTAACCTCACCGGGAAACTCCGGACTTGGTGCGTCCAATAACGGGAATGGCCGTATCGCCTTGGTGGATAAGGAAGAGCGAAATATGAGTCAGCAGGAAGTTGCCGACTGGATTACTAAACGCCTCAAAAACCTACCGGATGCCAAGTCTTTTGTGGTACAGCAGCAGACGATTTCCGTGGATTCGCGCGGGGGATTACCCGTGCAGTACGTCATTCAGGCACCCGATTTTGAGAAACTCCGGGAGTATGTGCCGAAGTTTATGGAGGAAATTTCTGATGATCCCACCTTTGCGGTCACGGACGTAAACCTGAAATTCAGTAAGCCGGAATTACAAATAAGTATTGACCGCGAAAAAGCCAAATCAATTGGGGTGTCGGTATCGGATGTAGCTCAGACCATGCAGCTGGCCTTTGCCGGGCAGCGGTTTGGGTACTTCACCATGGGAGGACGGCAGTACCAGGTCATTGGGCAGTACGACCGCGCCAACCGCGATGAGCCGTTGGATTTGAAAAGTATGTTTGTCAAAAATGCACGGGGCCAACTTGTGCAGCTAGATAATATTGTAAAGGCCGAAGAAGAAAGTAGTCCACCGCAGCTATTCCACTTCAACCGCTACATGAGCGCCACGGTGCAGGCCGCATTAGCTCCGGGCAAAACCATCGGAGATGGCATTGCGGTTATGGATGCCGCCCGCGACAAATTGAACGATGAGTCAATCCATACGCAATTAAGTGGGGCTTCCCGTGACTTCGCGGAGAGCTCTTCCAATACTCTGTTCTCATTTTTCCTGGCATTGATTCTTATTTACTTTATTCTGGCGGCGCAGTTCGAGAGTTTTGTGGATCCGTTTATTATCATGATTACCGTACCTCTGGCCATTGGTGGGGCGGTGTTTTCGCTATGGTTCTTTGATCAGACCCTGAATATTTTTAGTCAGATTGGGATGATTATGCTGATCGGGCTGGTGACCAAAAACGGTATTCTGATCGTGGAGTTTGCCAATCAGTTGCGTGAAAAAGGGATGAGTAAAATGGAGGCGGCCCGCGAAGCTGCAACCCTCCGCTTTCGTCCCATCCTGATGACAAGCCTTGCTACCGTACTAGGTGCCATGCCGATTGCGATGGCGCTGGGCTCAGCGGGCCGCAGCCGGATGTCGATGGGTATCGTTATTATGGGTGGTCTGCTTTTCTCACTCATTCTTACTCTCTACGTGATTCCTGCTATGTATACGTTCCTTTCCCGGCCCAAGAACTTTGAGCGCATGAGAGATATTGAACGTATTGCCCACAATGCCGAGGCGATAGAAATGGTCTAGGGGTACTTTTTGGTTAATTTAGTGTACTCGCAAACCATTGGTTTACAGATTGTATCAGTTTTCAAGGGATAGAAGATTGACTCGATTTTTTCGTGAAATGAGTACAGACAAATTATCTTTTAATACGATTGAAGGGTACCATATTTTTTTTCTATTTATCAAAATAGAAGATATTTTAGATAAAAAATCTAAATATTAAAGGTAAAGTGCAATTATAATCTACCATTTTTCCAAAAACAGGTTTTTATTGTTAATTTTGCACTTTATGGAGATTACAAACCAAATAACAGATATGTCAACGTCAACACAAACGTACATTCCGTACAAAGTAAAAGACATTACCTTGGCCGATTGGGGTCGGAAAGAAATTACATTAGCTGAGGCCGAAATGCCCGGTTTGATGAAAATCCGTGAAGAGTACGGTCCATCACAGCCTTTGAAAGGTGCGCGTGTGGCTGGATGTCTTCACATGACTATTCAGACCGCAGTATTGATCAAAACCCTTACTGCACTGGGTGCTGAGGTGACCTGGTCATCATGTAATATTTTCTCTACGCAGGATCACGCGGCGGCGGCCATAGCGGCTGCTGGTATTCCGGTATTTGCGTGGAAAGGAATGAACGAAGAAGAATTCAACTGGTGTATCGAGCAGACTTTGTTCTTCGGTGAAGAGCGTCACCCTCTAAACATGATTTTGGACGATGGTGGTGACCTTACCAACATGGTATTTGATGTATATCCTGAGTTGATCTCGGGTATCAAAGGTCTTTCGGAAGAAACTACTACTGGTGTTCACCGTTTGTACGAGCGTTTCAAGAAAGGTACGCTTCACCTACCGGCTATTAACGTTAATGACTCCGTAACGAAGTCAAAGTTTGATAACAAGTACGGTTGCCGTGAGTCATTGGTAGACGCGATCCGTCGCGCTACTGACCTGATGATGGCCGGAAAGGTAGCGGTAGTTGCCGGATACGGCGACGTAGGAAAAGGATCGGCAGAATCACTTCGTGGCGTAGGTTGTCGTGTATTGGTTACCGAAATCGACCCAATATGCGCGCTTCAGGCGGCAATGGACGGGTTTGAAGTAGTGACCATGGACGAGGCTACTCAGCGCGCTAACATCTTCGTTACGGCTACCGGAAACCTCCGAATCATTGGCGAGCGTCACTTCAAGAAAATGCGTGATAAGGCGATTGTTTGTAACATTGGCCACTTCGACAACGAAATCGATATGGCGTGGTTGAACAAAAATTACGGTGATACTAAGTCGGTTATTAAGCCACAGGTAGATATGTATACCATTGATGGTAAGGATATCATCGTATTGGCCGAAGGCCGCTTGGTAAACTTGGGTTGTGCCATGGGTCACCCATCTTTTGTAATGTCTTGTTCATTCTCGAATCAGATACTGGCTCAGATCGAATTATGGAAGAATACCGATCAATACGAAAATAAGGTGTATGTACTTCCTAAGATTTTGGATGAGAAGGTAGCCATGTTGCACCTCGAACACGTAGGCGCTAAGCTTGATACTTTGGATGCAGATCAGGCAGAGTACATTGGCGTAACGCACCAAGGGCCATTTAAGCCTGAGAGCTACCGTTACTAAGAGGTTTTATAATTCTGAGTTCTGAATTACCTTAAGTAGTAGAACAATATTAGAGATAGAGTAAAATTATTATATTTATCTGAAAGTCAGTAGTTTGAATGTTTTAAGTTGTATTAATAAATAAGCCCGACTACTTAGGTATACACAAAGAAGCCCCGCCAAAATTGGCGGGGCTTCTTTGTGTATAAAGCTATTTATGAATTCAGATCGGAGTTGATAGGTGTAAGCTTAATTCAGAACTCAGAATCGCCGGGCGACCTCGTCATCATTCAGAATTCTATTAGTTATCCATTCGGCTCAACATCGATACTTCTACACTATTGGCACTAGGGGTAAATTCCAGCGTACGAATCGGGAATGGAATCGATATATCGTTGGCGTCAAATGCTTTCTTGATGGCTTTGATCGACTCACTTTTGGCGAGCGGTGGTCCGGCTACTTCGGCATTAAGCCCAAACCAGAGCAAAAAATCAATACTACTATCTCCGAATTCGGTAAAGTGAAGTTCGACGGGCTTGTCGTCGCGAACGAAATCCAACGACTGAATGGCTTCTACGGCGAGCTTCTGGACCAGGTCCAAATCATCGTTGTAGGAAATACCACAATCTATCTGTATCCGTCTTTCACCCGACTTAGAAAAGTTCTTGATTGGGTTTTGGAAAATCTCTTTGCTGGGTATTTCAATTTCTTGTCCTCCGAAGTTGTCTATAATGACTGAACGGAGATTGATGGATTTTACTTTTCCAAAATACCCGTTGGTTTCGACTACATCACCTACCTGAATCGGACGTTGGAGTGCAATAAATGCGCCCGAGATAAAGTTAGCGGTCAGGTCCTGAAATGCAAAACCAATGGCAAGAGCAACTACCCCAGCTCCGGCTAGTAGGGAAGTTACAGTTTTGTCGAGCCCCAGAATACTCAAAGCGCAGAATAACCCAATGGCGATGACGGCCACCTTACTAATGGTAGAAACCAGCGAAATAAGCGAGATATTATCGGAGAAAGTATCCACGATGCGTACGGTAAGTTTATGCACATACCTGGATATGAAATTGAATATGAATAGGACAAGGATGGCAAGGATAAGATTCGGTATGTGAAGCAGAGTGGATTGGTACCAGCCCACTAGTTTGTCTCCGATCAGGGTGATAAAATCTGTAAATTGAATTAACATAAGTAATTAATTATCTAGTATAAAGTTAGTTGT
>JBDNFP010000046.1:0-2985 GCA_041689775.1 Spirosomataceae bacterium | reverse complement strand
TAGTGTGCATATGTTGCCCAAGCCAATTTGGTTATGGTATTTGCACGATTCATTGGTGCAGTATTGTAGCAGTTTGTATTTGTCAAAGTCAAGATCCATGGCACAAAGTTACGAATCATAAATTATATACCCAGTACCAAAGAAATCTATACCGATGAAAAATATTTTCGACCCAAAAGACACCGCCGAAGTCATAGACCGGATTCAGCGATTAAGCCCGGACACCAAGCCACTGTGGGGAAAAATGGCCGTTGGACAAATGTTGGCGCATTGCAATGTGAGCTACGAAATGGTTTACGAAACAAAGCATCCGAAGCCCAATTCCTTCAAGAAATTTCTGCTGAAGCAGTTTGTCAAAAATGCGGTAGTAGGGCCCAAGCCCTACAAAAGAAATAGTACTACCGCACCCGAATTTCGGGTAAAAGAAAATAAAGATTTTGGCGCCGAAAAACAACGGCTGATTGACTACCTCAACCGCACTCAGCAACTGGGTGAAGCCCACTTTGAGGGTAATGAATCTCATTCATTCGGGCCATTGACAAAAGAGGAATGGAACACGATGTTTTATAAACATCTGGATCACCACCTAAGCCAGTTTGGCGTGTAGTAAACAGTGCTTTTATCCTGCTTACTACACGTCGTGACCTTATTCGTTTATCCCTTCCAGCCCCAACAGGAACACGTAATCCAGCGCCAGATCATACAGCCGCTTAAATCGGCCCGAGGCACCTCCGTGCCCGGTTTCCATATCGCAGTGCATTAGTATCAGATTATTGTCGGTCTTCATGTCGCGAAGCTTGGCTACCCACTTAGCGGGCTCCCAGTACTGTACCTGCGAGTCGTGCAGGCCCGTCGTAATCAACAGGTGGGGGTAGGCCTGCGGTTTCACCTGATCATAGGGTGAATACGACTTCATGTAGTCGTAGTATACTTTCTGGTTGGGGTTACCCCATTCTTCGTATTCTCCGGTGGTAAGCGGTATGGTATCATCAAGCATGGTAGTCACGACATCCACAAAGGGTACCTGCGCTACCATTCCGTGGTACAGATCAGGACGGAGGTTGGCGACGGCACCCATCAGGAGACCACCGGCACTACCTCCCATGGCGTAGAGATGAGCCGGCGAGGTCCAATTTTCCGCAATCAGGTAGTCAGAGCAGTCAATGAAGTCGGTAAACGTATTCATTTTACGGAGTAAACGACCGTTCTCGTACCAGGCCCGGCCCATCTCCTGTCCCCCACGAATGTGACAGATCGCAAAAGCAAAGCCCCGGTCCAGCAAACTCAGGCGGGTAGAGCTGAACACCGGGTCCATGGACGATCCGTACGAACCGTAGGCATACTGCAAAACTGCTCCGCTCCCATCCTTCTTGAAATCTTTGTGGTACACCAACGAAATAGGTACCTGGGCTCCGTCCCTGGCCGTTGCGTAAAGCCGCTCGGTCACGTAGTTTGTCTTTTCAAAATCACCCACTACTTCCTGCTCTTTGAGCAAGGTTTTGGCATTGGTAGCCATGTCGTAGTCATAGGTAGAGTTCGGCGTAGTCAGAGAAGTATAGCCATAGCGCAGGGTAGTCGTATCAAACTCAGGGTTAGAACCCACGTAGGCGGTGTAAGCAGGTTCGCCGAAATCAAGGTAGTATTCTTCTCCAACTCCCTGCGGCATTACCCGAATGCGAAGCAGGCCCTCGCTCCGCTCCTGCACGACCAAAAACTCGTTGAACACTTCAATACCTTCCAGGTATACATCAGTTCGGTACGGAATTACCACTTTCCATTTCATTTCATCCGCTACTTGTGATTCTTCTACCTGCACGAGCTTAAAATTCTCCGCACCGTTTTGGTTCGTCACCAGATAAAACGTATCCCGGTAGTGTTCCAGGCCGTACTCATGTCCCCGCCGACGGGGGATAACTACTTTAAGTTCGCTCGTCGGTTCATAAGCATTCAGCAAGCGGTACTCGGTAGCAACGCCGTTGTGATCAGCCACCAGCGCCACGTATTTCCGGGACTTCATGCGGTACAGGCCGAGGTAGTACTGCTCATCGTCCTCTTCGTACAGCAACACATCATCGCGCACGTCGGTACCCAAGGTATGCCGCCATACCTGATACCCAAGCAGGGTATCTACGTCTTTTCGTATATAAAAAATCGTTTGGTTGTCGCCCGCCCAGGCGTAGTTACCACCTTCGGTATTTGGAATGACGTCGGGACACCATTCACCGGTGGTCAGGTTTCGAAAACGCAATGTATATAGCCGCCGGCTAACGGTATCTTCGCCAATTGCCGCGATGGTTCCGTCATCGCTTACCTTCGGAAAAGTAGCCTGGTAGTAGGCGTGCGCCCCGGCCCGCTCGTTCAGGTCAAGCATGATTTCTTCCTCCGCTTCCAGCGAGAGATGTTTCCGGCAATACAGGGGGTATTCTGCCCCTTCCTCAAAGCGTGAGTAGTACCAATACAATCCGAATCTGACGGGCACTGATTCGTCTTTTTCTTTGATTCGAGCCTTCATTTCCTTCACCAGGCTTTCCTTAAAATCCTGAACCGGAGACAATACCTCCTCTGTGTAAGCGTTTTCTGCGCGGAGGTAGGTGAGCACAGATTCACTCTCGTGCTCCCGAAGCCAATAATAATTATCTATTCTTGAATCGCCATGGATAGAAAGATCGGTGGGTTGTTTGTCTGCTTTTGGGGGCCTAGGTGTACTATTGAAAAAAGACATAATGTTCTATTTGTTCGTTAATGAGAGAATTAACCTTCAAGATTACATATTAAAAGAATTTCTTACCTAATTTAGTTTCCTTAAACAATAAGACTAGTAAAACCGAAAGGCACTACTCTTACTATACTGTACCCTACTAAAATGAAAGGATTAAATGGGAAAATCGGATTTTTGTAGTTCCTCAACAACAAATCTCCTTTTTTCCCATGAAGCAGAGCCTCATCGACGAAATTACGAAAGTTCTAAAAAGAGTGCCAATCGTA
>JBDNFP010000045.1:0-41304 GCA_041689775.1 Spirosomataceae bacterium | reverse complement strand
GCGTGTTGACCCGTGTCTTTTGGGCTTTCGGCAACTTAACCTTAAATTTGTCCAAAAGCGATGAGAAGATATCTTGTTGGTTTTTCACTCTCTCCTAACATGCCTTCCATCGCTTTTGTCAGTTTTGTCCAGTAATCAGGAAAAAGATATTCATACGGTATTTACCAACCTGAAAGTCAACGATGTAATAAAATTGGACAAGATTTATTTTGATCAAAGCAAGTACGAACTCCGCCCAGAATCCCGCGATCAATTAGAAAAACTATATCGTACCATCCGCGATAATCCCAAATTAAAGATTGAAATAGCAGGACATACCGATAACGTGGGTGACGCCCGTTTAAACCAATACCTTTCCGAAAACGGAGCCCAGGTTATTTATAATTATCTCCTCAGAAAGACATTTCCAGTCGGCGTTTGCAACATCACAGCTACGGTCAGACCCGACCGGTGGCTCCTAACGATGCCGAGGAAAACAAGACCTTGAATCGACGGGTGGAATTTATGGTGTTGAAAAATTAATCGTTTGGATATTCTACACCAGAAAATAGGACGCCCGCAATTTCGTTATCTACCTTATCAACCACCTTAGTTGGAACTGTATTTTGTTCCAATACTCCTACCTATGAGCAAGAAAATTCTTCCTTATTCCATTCTACTGTTGTTTCTATCCAATTCCATTGGTAAGGCGCAGGGCTTTCTGGGGATATCCTCCCAATTTTGGGGGGGCATTCATAACACTTATCAAAATCCAGCATTTATTCCCCAGGAAAGTGGTATCCGTGTGCACTTTATAATGGCCGGTGTGCACCTTGATAACAATTATGTCGGGTACGCGGCTCCTTTTTCCATGCTAGACCTTCTGCAAGGGAAAAATAACCGGCCACTCGATCCAAATGACCTCGAAGAAATACGGGACGGAAAGCCCAAGAATACCAGTCTAAGCACTGAGCTGCGGGGGCCAGCTTTATCCTTAACGATTGGCAAAAATACACACCTAGCGGTAATGAGCCGGGTCCGAAGTGGTTTTCAAATTACGGAGGCCTCCGAACGCCTTATGGGAATTGCCCGCCTTGGTTTGGCCAATGCAGATAATTTACAGAATTTGGGCTACCTGGCCTTATATGCCTCCCAATCCGAGAATAAGTTTAATCTTACCAGTCAGGCTTATTCCGAATGGGCTGTTTCATTAGGACAAGTATTAACTGAATCTGACGATTCGAGACTGACCGGTGGTGTTACCATTAAGCGCTACTTTGGCTATGCGGCAGGGTATATGCAAAACCAGAGTCTTAACTATCGCCTCCTTCCCGATTCCAGTACCTCCAATGCCGCCTATATGCAGGTAGATCGGTTTGAAGCGACCATGGGCTATACGGATGTTAACCGGAGTTCTTTCCTTTCCCCGGGGTGGTTGTTTGGCAGCAATGCCAGCGGAAAAGGGTGGGGGTGGGATATTGGCTTTTCTTATGAAGCATTATCAGATACCGAAAGGCAACCCGCTTTTCGGTTGAGTGCCTCAGTCACTGATATTGGTAAAATGACCTACCAGGGAGAGAAGGTAAAGAACTATTCAATCCTGGCAGAAGACCGGCAAATCACCGAAGAGGAATGGCGGGGATACAGTACCCCACGAGAAGGTGAAAACCAGCTGAACGCCTTCGGAAGACTCTTTGAAGAGGAGTTTGGGCTCAAAGATGAAAACAATACTGGAAATTTTGCCATTGCCGCCCCAACGGCTTTGAATATAAGCGCTGACCTACGACTAGTAGAACATTTTCACGTTAACACTACGCTCATCCAAAGTATTGGCCGGTCTGCATTACCCGAATGGCGGATGTCCTCCTTGTGGGCGGTTATCCCCCGCTACGAGACCTCAAAGGTAGGACTGGCAATTCCGATTGTTCGGCAAAACAGTGCTTGGGCATTTGGTGCCACCCTTCGGCTGGGACCACTCCTGGTAGGTTCGGATAATTTACTGGGGGTGTTTTCGCGTAACGGAAAAATTAAAGCGCAAGGAGTTGATATTTACGCCGGCCTTAGCCTAGGAATAGGTAAGCAAAAGAAGTAACTAATTCAACTAAAACGGCTTATTGAAGCTTTATGGCTAAACTATTACCCTGAAAAACCAGCTAGATATATGCAATTTCCAATACTCAAATTTCGGCAGTATCCCTCGGTAGAGGTTACTGCTGCCCTAAGCTAGTTGCAAGCCACGGGCATATTTACTACATTTCTAAAAATAACATGTGAGAATATGAGTGTAACCAATCTGCTAGCCGTTTTGGGTAATGAAGATTACGTTGTTTCATTACAAGCCCGTGACCACGAAATATTGGCCGATGAACCCACTGATTTAGGAGGAAATGACCAGGGACTGACACCTTACGAATTGATCCTGGCAAGCTTAGGGGCATGTACAAGTGTAACTCTTAAAATGTACGCCCAAAGAAAAGGTTGGCAAGTAGATGACATCGATGTCAAACTTCAACTTACAATAGAATCAGATTCTACACCGATCATTAGCCGAAAAATTACGGTAAATGGTACTCTGGATAGTGAACAACGGGAACGACTTTTGCAGATAGCCAACGCATGCCCTGTGCATAAGTTATTGACTAAACCTTTGGAAGTTGAATCTACCATTACCCCATAAGCCATTACCTTGTTCCCCATTCTTATTGAATAAACTTTTATGAAACATATCGTCATGCTGGGAAACGGGATAAGCGGAATTACGGCCGCCCGCCATATCCGGAAGCAAAGTGATCACCGGATTACCGTGATTTCTGGTGAAACCGAACACTTCTTTGCCCGAACAGCACTCATGTACATTTACATGGGCCATATGAAGTATGAACATACCAAACCCTACGAAGATTTTTTCTGGAAAAAAAACCGGATTGAATTGCTGCAAACCTGGGTTGAGAAAATCGACTTTGCGGAAAAGACCATCCACTTCGACAACGAAAGTTCATTACAATATGACACCTTAATTCTGGCGGTTGGGTCTGAAACTAATCGGTTTGGCTGGCCCGGTCAGGATTTAATTGGAATCCAAGGCCTGTATAACTTTCAGGACCTTGAATCCATGGAAGCAAACACCGCTAATATCCAACATTCAGTCATTATCGGCGGCGGTCTGATCGGTATTGAAATGGCCGAAATGTTACTCTCTCGAAATATTAGGGTTACAATGTTGGTTCGCGAAGCAAGCTATTGGGACAATGTACTTCCAAAGGAAGAATCCGCCATGATAAATCGACACATCAAAGAGCATGGGGTCGATTTAAGGCTCTCTACCGAGCTTGATGAGATTAAAGCCGATGGAACAGGCGACCGGGTGGGAAGTGTCATCACCAAGGGTAAAGAAGAAATCGCCTGCCAATTTGTGGGTCTCACCGTTGGGGTTCATCCCAACATTAGTATATTCAAAGGCAGTGACCTCAAAACCGATCGTGGGGTATTAGTTAATGAATATCTCGAAACTAATCTACCCGATGTTTATGCCATCGGTGATTGCGTTCAGCACTCCGAACCACCACAGGATCGTCGCTCGATTGAGCAGATATGGTATACAGGCCGCATCATGGGCGAAACGGTGGCCCGGACAATTTGTGGAACCAAAACACCCTATACACCGGGTGTATTCTTCAACTCCGCCAAGTTTTTTGATATAGAGTACCAGACCTACGGGCAAGTACCCGCCCAACTACCGAATGATACTGAGACTTTTTACTGGGAGCACCCCTCTAAACATATAAGTATTCGTTTTAACTTCACGAAGGGCAGTGAAGCTGTCACGGGTATGAACACATTCGGTATGCGGCTTCGACACGAAGCCTGTGAAAAGTGGATTAGCAGCAAAAAAAGCATCGGGTACGTTCTATCTCACATTTACGAAGCTCACTTCGATCCTGAATTTTTCGTAAATCACGAACAAGCAATCTTAGATTCATTTCACGCCCAATTTCATCGACTGCTGCGACCGGGGCGAAAAGCCACTTTTTGGCAAAAGCTTTTTGCTTGATTTCAACCCATTCTGTCTAGGAAGTGTGTACTACTCTACACTCACATCACAATATTTTAATCACTATGAACACCGTACAAAAATAGGTCTGGGTGCCTTCGTTACAGGATTTCTGATTTGGATTGTTTCCCTCACTTTGGGACAGTTTACTTTAACTGACCAAATCCTGAAAGATAATCTCAAAGCAGAACATTATCAGGTAATAAACCCCGCGGTTTCCGACATGATAGGCGCAACCTATGCTAATGTTTTCGCTTTCGGCATGAATTTCAACGCCAAAGTCAAACAGCTGAACGACAACTTCAAAGCAAAGAAGGAATACGACAAAGTTATTTATGATAATTATACCTTTTCGGTAGCCAAAGCTTCCTCAGCCGGCCCGATCAACGAGCACACCGGACTATTTTTCTGGTTAAGTTTTGGCCTCGCTATCATTGGGGCCCTCATGTATATCCTACCCACCAAACGTAAACTTCCGGGAATTAAGAACAATCATATTTTTGATGATGCGGCTACTTCCAGAGGCTGGATTGGAATAGTACTGGGTGTCTTCCTGGTCCTTTTCTATATCACCCTTTATTTTTATCCCGAGTTCGTGGTCAACTGGGTTCTGCTTGTTGATCCAATAAGTATGGCTCTGAGTGGAACCCCCGCTTCCCAATGGTTCTTGTACGGCCTCCTGTACACCCTTGCCGTAGTCATTATGGGCGTTCGTATGATTATCAAGTACCGCCACTCCCCGTACCAGATGATTCGATCCGTGTCCGTTATGTTTTTTCAGACATCCTTTGCTTTTATCATACCCGAAATTCTGGTGAGGCTCAATCAGCCCTACTTTGATTTCAAAAATATGTGGCCCTTAGACTACGACTTCTTCTTTGACTTTAACATCAACAACCTAATCAGTGGTGGAAATCTAGGGTTGTTTATGTTGGTTTGGGGTATCGGCCTTTTTGTGGTAGGCGTTCCGGTGTTTACGTACTTTTTTGGTAAACGCTGGTATTGTTCGTGGGTTTGTGGCTGCGGGGGCCTCGCCGAAACCCTGGGTGATCCCTTCCGTCAACTATCAGACAAATCAACCAGAGCCTGGAAAATTGAACGATATTCGGTACATGGGGTGCTCGTATTTGCCATTGTCATGACGGCCTTTGTGCTCTATACATTCTTCACCGGACAATCAAATGTGGGACCAATTGATAGCTATACCGTTCGTTCAGCCTATGGATTTTGGATCGGGGCATTATTCTCGGGTGTGGTAGGTACCGGTTTTTATCCGCTCATGGGTAACCGGGTTTGGTGTCGGTTTGGGTGCCCTTTGGCGGCTTACCTGGGCTTGGTTCAGCGTTTCAAGTCACGTTTCCGGATTACTACCAACGGCGGGCAGTGTATTTCCTGTGGCAATTGCTCCACCTACTGCGAAATGGGAATTGACGTGAGAGCCTACGCGCAGCGGGGACAGGACATTGTACGGGCTTCCTGCGTTGGTTGCGGGGTTTGTTCTTCGGTATGTCCGCGTGGAGTATTGAACCTTGAAAACGCCGATTCAGGTTCACGAGTAATGATTGCCCCTGAGGTAATGCTCGGTAACGACATGCCAAAAATCGGGAAATAAAAAATCCTTCCTGCTCTGCTTCAAGAAACTTCAATTTATAGAAAACGCCCTGATAATGCCGGGCGTTTTCTATATTAGCCCGTGAAATAATTCTATTGCTGTAAAAACCCTACTCATTACATTTCCATGAAAACCTGTCTCATCGTTCTACTAAGCTTGGCTAGTCTTAGTTCGTTTGCGCAACCCCGTCCGGTAAAAGTATTATTTATCGGAAACAGCTATACCTATTACAATAGTCTGCCCCAAATTTGTACCGGCATCGCCGCATCCATGGGGGATGTACTAGTAACCGAACAAAGTACCTTTGGTGGGTATACCCTACGCCAGCATACTACCAATAAAAATACCCTTGAAAAGATTGTTGCAGGTACACCTGACTACAACAACAAAAAAGCCCGTTCGGCCTGGGATTATGTGGTAATACAGGAACACAGTCAACTACCATCCAATCCCAAAGAAGCAATTCAAAAAGACACCTACCCCTATGTTTCTTTTCTTGATAGCACCATTCATGCCCATAATCCGGAGGCTACCCTGATATTTTACCGTACCTGGGGCAGGAAAGATGGGGATAATGCTAGAAGTAAAGATTTGCCACTCGTTGGTACTTACGCCGGTATGGATAGTTTGACGGCTATTGCCTACCACGAAATGGCAGAGAAATATGACGGACTACTCTCTCCGGTGGGAGCCGTCTGGAAATATATCCGCGACCACCATCCATCCATTGAGCTCTACAATGAGGATGAAAGCCACCCCTCTGAGGCTGGGTCTTACGCAGCAGCCTGTACTTTCTATACTATACTGTTCAAAAAAGATCCGGAGAAAATCCCGTTCGACTATACATTAACTCATAAAGATGCTAACGCAATCAGAAAAGCAGTAAAACAGGTCACTAAGAGCTTGAATACTAAGTAGATTCACGAAAGTCTAAGTAATTATTTCATTGGTATTTCATGAGTTATATATTTACTCATGAAATACCAATAAATTTTTCACGGAATCAATAAATTGAGTCAAGAATCGTTTGCCAAATACTTTATTTTATTTGTTATCCCACGGTGGATTAAAGCGAAAAAGTATCCGGGGCTCTGCGGTTTGGTTTTAGTTCTTGCCGGCCTTCTACCACCTTAATTGATTCCAATTTTACCCGCCAAAGACCGAAAGAACAGTTGGTACTTCGTTCTGCTCAAATAGCATAGAGCCCAAGCCTTGCTCATTACATTCTTTTTTTCAGCCCATCCTTTATTCTCATTCATTTAAGTGATTAGTTCGCACATCCTTATCAGTACTTAATTACTTATTAATCAATTAGTTAAGTATTTTCATGGGTTTTCATACAACCTACGTGACAGCATCACTTCCCCGCTAGAAAATGTAATTTCCTTGGCAGTGTCACGTTTTTTCCCCTAATTGTCTAGCTAATAGGGCATTTTTTGGACGTTCAAGTTCATTTAATCAAAAAAAACGTTTGTTGTAATCAATTATTAATCAATCTATTATTTATTTCCTGTCGCTTAAAAATTGGCCAACTTTTAAATTTTATTTTAAACCCAACTCGAATGAAGAAAATTTTACTGCTGCTTATGAGCCTTGTACTATTCGAAGCTCAGGCACAAATTAAAATCCAAGGGAAGGTTACTGACGATCGATCAGAGTCGCTTCCCGGGGTGAGTGTACTCATTAAGGGCACAACGACAGGTACCACTACCGATGGTGCCGGAAACTTTACGTTGAATGTAGCAGATGGCGCAACCCAACTGACGTTCAGCTTTATTGGATACACTACGGTTACAGAAACAATTGGCAATCGCCAGACCATTAATGTAAGTATGGTGCAAGAAACTGAGATGCTGCAGGAAGTGGTAGTCAACGCCCTGGGATTCAAAACCAGTAAAGATAGGGCCGGTTCAACCTCTTCTAGCGTATCGTCCACCGCAATCAAGACCAGTGGTGAAGCTGCCCTTTTAAATAGTTTGGCAGGTAAGGCATCCGGAGTGAAAATATCTCGTGCCAATGGTGACCCGGGCGCCGGTACTTCTATTCAAATTCGGGGAGCTAATACCATCGGAGGTTCTTCCCAGCCCCTTATCATCGTGGATGGCGTACCCTTGTCCAACGACAACCTGTACGGTAGTGGTAGTTCACGGTCCGGTGGAGTATCACAGCAATCACGCTTGAATGACCTGAATCCCGAAGATGTAGAGTCGGTTCAGGTATTGAAGGGTGCCTCTGCGGCGGCTCTTTGGGGCTCTCGTGCTGCCAATGGGGTGTTGGTGATCACGACCAAGCAGGGTAAGTTAAACCAAAAAATTAAGATTTCGTACAGTGCCACTTACTCACTGGATGAGATCAATCGTCGTCACCCGTTACAGTCTATTTGGGGACAGGGCTCCAATGGCAAATATAGCCCTACCTCAGCCAATTCCTGGGGAGATAAAATCAGTGCACGTGCCGGTGGCGCAGATGCCGTGAACACATCGGGAGAATACTTCCTGGCTGACAACGGTGATAAAATATACCCCATTACAACCAAGAATTCTCAACAAACTTTTGAGGAAGAAAACTTCAACCAGGCTTTTCAGAAGGGGTCTTTTTTAGATCATAACCTGACCATCTCCGGTGGTGGTGGTAAGACTACCAACTATTTTAGTTTAGGGTATCTTGGTCAGGACGGTATTATTAAGAACAGTACGTACGATCGTTTTACGATGCGTTTTAACAATCAGACATTCTTCAATAACTACATTAACCTGACTACCAAAGCAAACTATATCTACACGAATGCCAATCGTATTCAGCAAAGCTCCAATACAGCGGGTCTATATCTGGGCCTATTGCGTACACCTGCTGACTATGATATAGCCTCTTACAAGGGTACTTATTTTGACCGAAACGGAGTAGCCTTCACTGGTCGTCAGAGAAACTATCGTCGCTATCTGGGAAATAACGTAAACCCTATTTACAATAACCCAATTTGGACAACCAACGAGCAAAAAGGAACGACCACCGTAAATCGTTTTAACGCCAATTCTAACCTGAACATCAATCCGGTGAGCTGGCTCCAACTTGATTTACGTGGTGGCATTGATAGCTACGTTGATAAGCGGGTATACTTCTCACCTGTTGGTTCAGCGAGTTTTACCAACGGACGTCTCGACAACGAGGATTTCACAAACACAGAAATTAACGTAGACGCGATTGCCCGCGCCGACTTTCCAAATCTGATTGAAGGTAAACTAGGGTTCAACGCAACAGTAGGATATAACATCAATGATCGTAACCGTAAAACACTGTACGCCGCAACCACCAATTTTTTGGTAAATAGCGATCTGCAAACATTTACCAACGGTATTGCGCCTTTTGAGGTATCAAACAGCACGAATCACATCCGATCTAATCGTTTGTACTCCATACTTTCGTTTGATATTTTCAAGCAGGTATTCTTAAATGTTTCAGGAACACAAGAAGCTGCCTCAACTATTAGTGGTACTTATTTTTACCCATCCATGGATGTGGCATGGCAATTCTCTCAACTACCTAATTTCACCAACGATATCGTTTCTTTTGGTAAGCTGCGGTTATCCTACGGTCAGGTAGGTGTACAGCCAAGTGCCTACCGATTTGGTACTACCTACGAAACATTTGCTTACTCTTCGTATGACGATGCCCTCGACATTAATGAGTTCGGCGGTGGTTTTCGTTTAAATGATGATCAGGGTAACCCTAACCTGAAACCGGAGATCAAGACTGAATTTGAAATTGGTACTGATCTACGTTTATTTAAGGATCGACTGACCTTAGGAGCTACGTATTACAAAAACGAAATCAGGGATATCCTTCTGGCCGTTAATCAATCACCTAGCTCTGGCTACCTTTCCAAATACGCCAATGCTGGTCGGATGGAAAACAGAGGTCTTGAACTTGATTTAGGGCTGAAAGTACTAAGCACAAACGACCTCGGTATAGAATTGTACGGAAATTATAACAACAACCGTAACAAAGTACTTGAACTTGCGGGAACCGATCGCGTCGAGCTTACAAACCAATCAATCACATCGAATGCCATCGTTGGTCAGCCATTAGGTATTCTTTTTGGAAGCAGAGCTGCCCGAAGCGCGGATGGTGGTTTAATCCTTGATGCCAACGGATTCCCAAGGTTGGATCCCCAGCAGGGTATCATTGGTGATCCAAATCCAGATTGGAGAGGTGGTTTTGGGGTAAAAGGTTTCTTTAAGAAAGTATCATTCAATGTGTTGTTTGAGACTTATCAGGGAGGTGACTTCGCCGAAAGAACCCGCTTCGTGTTGAATAGCTTTGGTACCTACTCTGATACAGAAAAGGAAGTAACTCTAACAAAGGAATTGAGAAATGCTAAGGGAACCGTATTCCCGGCAGGTAGCGTTGTACGTGGCAACATTGGTAACTACGGTGGAGGTGATATCCTGCTTGATGAGCAATGGTATACTACTCTAGGTGGTGGTCTTGGTGGATCGGCAATCAACGAATTCTCCATTACCGATGGAAGCTGGACTCGTCTACGTGAGGTATCTCTAGGATACAGCATTGGTGGTGAAAAATTCAGAAAAGCCACGAAACTTGGTTCAATCGACCTGTCGGTTTCTGGTCGTAACTTGGTACTATGGACTAAGGTGAAAGGTATTGACCCAGAAGTAAACCAATCGGGTGTTGACAACGGATTTGGTATCGAATACTTTACCAACCCAAGTACTCGTTCGTTTGTGTTTTCTGTAAAAATCAACTACTAGTAGAACCCTCATTATACATTAGATTATTATGAAAAAGATAAAATATATCATCCTATCTATGTTGATCGTGTCCAGCTATGGGTGTGAGTCACTCGTAGAAGGAATCAACGATAATCCGAATGAAATTTCTTCGGACAACTTTCAGGCGGGCGTTCTGCTATTGAAAGGTGTGGAGCTGGCCAATGTCAGTAACCAAATGGGTCACCTGACGCGTATTAGCGGAATGTGGAGCGGCCAAACCCGAGGTACTGCATTATTGTACAGAAGTATTTTTGAATACAACCTCTCGGCCGAAGAAACCAGCAGTGTATGGCAAAATGCCTATCAAGGAGTGATAAAGCAAGCACGTACCATGCGTGAGCACACCAAGGATAGCCCCAAGGCAGCACAATACTCTGGCATTGCCAAGGTGTTGGAGGCTAACGCTATCGGTAGTCTTGCCAGTCAATTTGGTGATATACCTTACAGTGAAATCTCAAACGATGAGATTACGGATCCAAAGTTTGACAAGCAAAAGGACGTATTTGCGCAGGTTCAAACGTTATTGGATGGCGCTATCGCTGATTTGCGAAGTGCTACAAACTCAGCGGTTCCCGAAGACCTGCACTTTGCGGGTAATATCTTAAAGTGGACCAAAGTAGCACATACCTTGAAAGCTCGTTTGTACATGTATACACGTGAGTATGACAAGGCAAATCAATCCGCTTTGCTTGGTATCCTTCTTCCTACTGATGCATTGGTATTTACGCCTCCTAATGTTGGAAACGGTAGTTTGAATCTGAACTATAAAATGGTCAATGAGCGTGGTGGTTACTGGGGATTTGGTGGTTCTCACTTGGAAACGTTGTTGACTACAAAAAGAAATAACGTCAAAACAAATGAAGCAGCGCGCCTTGTGTACTACCGTTTTGATGGCAACGCCGCTAATAATAACAAAGGAATTGCCGCTGCCAACCGACCAATGATATTGGTGGGTTATGAGGAGAATCTGTTAATTTTGGCTGAAACCGCCACTCGCACCGGCAAAACGGTCGAAGGACTTGGCTATTTGAACATCTTACGTGCCTACTTCGCGGCCGGTAGAGGTTTCCAAAAGTTAAACGCAACCGATGGTTTGCAGTATGATGCTTACACGGCGGCTGATTTTACCGTTGGTGGAATGGAAAATGCGGATGGAATTGCTGACAACAAAGCTTTGCTGCGAGAAATTATTGAAGAGCGCTACGTTACCGGATTCACCGGAATGATGCCTTTTGATGATTTAAGAAGGTTAAGCACCAAAGAACGTGATATAGCTGTTCTGCCTCCATTCAACTCGGCAACAGCGAGCAAATATCCTCAGCGCTTCATTGTAGCCCAGACTGAGCTCAGCGCAAACCGGAATGCCCCGACTGATCCGGGTATCTTTGTGGAGACGGAAGTGAACAAATAGAATTCTGAATAGACGCTAACAAAAAATGGGTTCCCACGGGAGCCCATTTTTTGTTAGCGTCTAAATCTTTACCTATTGCTTCAACAAAGTCTCCATCATCTTCTCGGCGGCGATATAGCTTTTTGTTTTAATAAAATCCCGGGGAGTATTGTCTCCTATTTCATAAGTGATTCCAACGGCATTGAAGGTCACGAAAAACCAACCCTTCGACACCGGTTGTCCAATGTTTGAAGGGGCAACGTTGGGTTCATAATTTGGAATAGCATCCTTGATGGCTCCCAACCAAGTACTAGTAAACTGGGGATAGGCCGTAGCGGCATCGGAGGTATTAGTATAAAATACATCTTCCCAAGTTGAATGAAAGTCGAGGCCAATAATCACTTTTGATTGATTCTTACTGGCATATCCGATTAGATACTCCGCCATCTGCCTATTTTCAGGTTGATTATACTTATCCCAGTCGCGGTTAAGATCAACCCCACCTACGTTATGCCGCCAATGCCCCAAATCAACGCCGTCAGGGTTTTGCATTGGAAATAGCATAACTTGGTACTTTTCCTTAAAAGCGGCTGTCAGCGCGTCTTTTTGAAGTAATCTATCAACAAAATGCAAAAAGGCCTGCTGCCCCGTAATTTCGGGCGGATGCTGCCGGCTCATCAGAACAATCAGCTCCTTATTTGTCTTAGTAGGTTCAAACAAAGTAGCTGTGTACAAATCCCGGTCCAATGTGCTTTTACCGTACGATTTGACCTCAACTTCACTGCTTTTGTCTTGAATGTCGGTTAGCCAGGAATTTAAATGTTCCGTTGAAAACAACTCCTGACCAGCCACCCATAGCGTATCCTTGCTCAGGTTTAGTTCTAACTGCACGTTATTTCCTACCGGCTTAATGTTGGAAGCATTAATATTCTCCCAGTTTTTGCCATCCGAAGATAACTTTGGTAAGTACCTGTGCTTACCCTCGCTATACTTAATATTGATGTAAACCTTTCTCGGCGAGGTACTCCAAAGTTGAAAACTGTACCACGGACTAGGGTTAATCGGTGTATTTTCTGGTTCGATAAACACCGTATAGGTACTATCATTTTCGACGGCAAAATCGTTTAAACGGGCACCATTAAAAAGATTAGATGCACTCACTCCCTGAGTAGTTGTATATACTCTTTTATCCTGAAATTTCACCGATCGCGACTCCGTGTCGAGGGTTGTCGGGAATTCTTGCAGGCGGTCTGTGTAGAGTTGCTTTTTGCAACTGAATACTGTGACAACCAAAAAAATTAATAAAAGCGACTTTATTTTCTGCATGCGAAAGGAGGATTGGTTCAATTAATTTATTTGACTTGTTTATTTACTGTTCATATTCATCACAAAATGGTTCTTCAAACCCGTCGTAGTTGAGCCTAGTTGGAATTTTATGCACAGCATTTTGAACATAAGTGGCCGTTAAAGCAGGTAAGTTGCACTTTTTTGTAAAATACTGCTCCATAACAACTAATTTAGAGTGGTACGTTTTCTACCCTATCTATGAATAAAACCCGATCTACTGGCTGGATTGTGGCATTTTTGGCTGTACTAAATATAGTCATCCACCTGGCATTTTATAATAACCTGGAGTACCACCGGGATGAGCTGCTCTATTTTTCACTAGGCGAACACCCTGCTTGGGGATATGCCTCCATACCACCCGCCACCGGCTTACTAGCGTGGCTCGTCAGCTCATTATTTGGCTACTCAATCTTTGCCGTTAGGCTTCTTCCGGCAATTTTTAGCGGTGCATTGGTGGTAGTAAGCTCACAAATTGCGGTTCTTCTTGGGGGCCGATACTACGCCCAAATTCTAACCAATATAGCCATCATCGTTACACCTGTATTTTTACGTACCTTCTTTCTCTTTCAACCGGTTTACCTTGATATTTTTCTCTGGTCTCTTCTATTCTACTGGCTTATTCGCTTTCAAACTAGTAATTCGAACGGAAGTCTTTACGGAATGGGAATCACTCTGGGTATTGCAATGCTCAATAAATATCTGATTATTGTTGCTCTCTCGGCTATTTTGCTTTCCTGGGTAGTCACCCACCATCGGACTGTCTTTAATCGTAAGGCATTGTATGGCGCCGCGGCGATTGCCTTTTCAATTTTTCTACCCAACCTTATCTGGCAGTTTACCCATGACTTCCCCGTCATTCAACACATGGAGGCTCTTCAACGGAGTCAGTTAGTCCATGTTAGTCGCAGCGTATTTTTGGGAGAACAATTGCTTTTATCTTTTTCGGTACTCATTTTAGTACTGCCAGGATTGATTCTGTTGTACAACTCCAAACGAAACCGCTCGGTGACTATCGCGGTGGTCTTGGTATTATTTTTTCTGTGGCTTGCACGAGGTAAAAGCTACTACGCGGCCGGTATTTACCCGGTTTTGATCGCAGCCGGAGCGGTTTGGTGGGAAAAGTACCTGGTACGGCCGTTTTCAATGGCAATACTCCCAGTAGTGATGATAGGCTTGATTCTTCCCATCCTACCCATCGGTTTGCCCATCTATAAAGTAGACGGACTGATTCGTTATTTTCAAAAATTGGAAGATAAATACGGCATCGATGTAGGCCGTCGATTTGAAGACGGAACGATTCATGCCTTGCCCCAAGACTACGCAGATATGCTCGGCTGGGAGGAGTTGACGCAAATAGTAGACAAAGCCTACAAGCAAACCGGAAATAAAGAGAACGTATTGATTTATTGTGAAAACTACGGACAGGCCGGAGCCGTAGCCATTATTGGTAAAAAATACAACCTACCCGAGCCCGTTTCATTTCACGAAAGTTTTTTCTATTGGGCTCCAAACTCCCTAAAAAAAGAGGTTAGGGAGTTTATTTATGTCAACGATGAGCTTGGGGAAGACATCCCAACCTACTTCGCCGATATTCGCGAAATAGGTCGAATTCAAAATCCGTACGCCCGGGAATTTGGCACAAGGGTATATCTCTGCCGACAACCCAAAGTATCACTTAAAGCGGTGGTTGAAAAAAGGCTTAAAAGTACTACTCCATTCTGAGGTCGAGCGATCTGACCCTACAACTCATAAAACTCAATGGGAAGATCGTCCGGATCGGCAAAAAAGGTAAACCGCTTGCCTGTAAACTCATCGACCCTGATTGGTTCGGTGCTGATACCCTTTTCCGTTAAAGTCTGAATAGCCTTGTCAATATTATCGACGGCAAAGGCAAGGTGTCTCAATCCGGTGGCCTCCGGTCGGGAAGGACGCGGTGGCGGGTCGGGAAATGAGAAAAGTTCGATGATATATTCCCCATCCAAAGCAAGGTCCAATTTATACGATTGACGAGCCTCCCGGTACACTTCCCGGATCGGCGTTAGACCAAGAACCTCGGTGTAGAAGTACTTCGATTTTTCATAATCAGAAGCAATGATGGCACTGTGATGAACGCGACTTAGCATAGGACTCTCTTGCTGGATTCTTATTTGGGGGCATAGACCCGAACGGCATCTTTTAATACTTGCTGCTTGTCCAAAGTCATCTTTTTTATTTTTTGATTCACAAAAAGCTCCATCTGATCGTCATAGTGAGGGCTCCCGGGACGATTGGATGCACCGTAGTTAATGACTGATTCGATTATAGGTAAGCCATTTTTGGGGTAGCGTACCAGCTCTATGTAAGACTCACCTTGGGCAGCCTTTAATTTTCCATCCTTATACTCCGCAGAATTTATAGCCGTAATGACATCCGGTATTCCCCAAATTGGCAAAACCTTCGTACCCCTTACCAGCTTTTGCATTTCCCCCAGGGTAATATTGGTTCGCCCGAAGTTAGTTGTCAGGTAGCCCTTTACAAACCGAAGTGCCTCCGCGCATTCTTCGGAGGTGAGGGTTCTGTCGAAACCAGTTTTTACCAATTTTTCGTAAAAATACCGGTAACATAGCAAGAATACCGCCGCACCTTCGCTATTAACATCTGCTTTCTTATCCCAGTTATTCAGCGTTTTAATCAACACATTAATGTCTTCATTTTTAGCAGGATCAAGGCTAAACAAAGCGTTCAAATCGGTTTGGAAGGCTAAATTTTTCGGTAACTGATTATCGTACTTTATACGTTTAAAGTCTTCGTAACTCAGCCGATCGTATTGTCCAAAGAGTTCTTGCATCCGGGTACTGCGATTATTATCGCGAGTCTCATACCCCATGGTAGCATCAAAATCGGTCGATTTGAGATTATCCTCTGCACCTGTGGCATTGTAGGGCGTATTGTTAGTATTAAAAAGGTACCCACTTTTCGGGTTGATGTATTGGGGCAAGTCTTTCAGAGGATGGAAGTCGGTCCATAGGGTTTTAGACGTATTACCGGGTAAAGTACCCTGCCAGTTATAGCCTTCGGCACGGATTGGAATCTTACCATTACTGACGTAAAAAATCGTATCGTTGCGATCTGCATATACCGTATTAAAACCGGGAATTGCCGTCATTTCCATGGCTTTGTAAAACTCAGAGAAGTTTTGTGCTTTGTTCATCCGGTACCATTGCTCCACCGCTCTTATATCCTGGTTTGCACCCAGTCGTACGGAGTAGGTACCTTTTTCGTTACGAAGGGTAGCCCCGTATTTACTCCAAAGTACTTCTTTCTTAATCGGAATTCGTAGCGGACCTACCTTAACTTTAAGCTTCACTTTACGAGCTTCCAACTCCACCCATTCGCCATCAAAACGGTATTGATTGGGGTTTGCCTTATTTATTTCCAACTGAAACACGTCGATTTTATCCTGAAAATTAACCGTATGCGCCCAACCCAGGTTTTCATTAGTTCCATGAAATACCACCGGACCGCCCGGAAAAAGGCCTCCGAGCATGTTCCAGCCTTGCTCACTGCACAAGTGAGCTTCGTACCACGCAACCGGGCCTTCCAGGGGCTGATGGGAGTTGATGGCAATGTAAGTTTGTCCATCATTCGTACGCGCCGAGTTCACGGCAATCGCATTGGAACCACCCGTTTCAAACTCTTTCAGACTTGCTACCTTACCGCTAAATATAGACGATAAGACCCCATCGACGCCCGAAATAATGGAAGTTGAGAAAACAATGGAGGTTAGGTACTCCGTCACGTTAGTCGGGAAAGATCCCCGGACTAGTATTTCTTTCCGATGGGTGGCGGCGTAGGAGTTAATTCCTTGCACATAAGCATCAATGAGTGCGCGAAAATCGGGTGAAAGCGTAGGTAATTGCTGCTCTACCACTTCCCGACAGCGAAGTAAATGAACGATATAATCTACCGTAGCGCCATCTTTGCCTTTCAGCTTGGCTAGTGACCGCTGACCAGCCAGCATGGTCAGTTGTATCGTGGCAAAATCATCTTCGGCATGGGCCCAAGCCAAGCCATAGGACACTTCGGGATCAGTTTTGGCAAAAATATGGGGTACTCCGTAGGCGTCCCTCGCAATTTTTATGGAGTCGGGGTTGATGGATTGCGCCATCAGTGAACCAGATAGCAGACAGATGAATAGATTTCTTACTAGCATGTAGGATGACGTTGGTATGATAGCCTTAGGATTTTCTGGCCGTTGAAGTTAAAACAAAATCAGGGAAAATAGCAGGAACTTTAAGGCTATTGTGATGAGTAGTCAAACTCTAACTTCTTAATTGTTTGAATATCACGTCCGCATCGGTTAAATTGTAATTTCAGCCACCAAGAAAGACTCATTGCTCTTTCGCTAACATCCCAGTTTCTGATTCATTGTGTTTAAATTCATGCCTATGTCCCAATATAGTATCCAACCTTCTACGTATACCTTTCTTTCCGATCTATCAAAAAATAATAACCGGGAATGGTTCGCAAACCACAAGAATACCTACGAGGACGCCCGGCAAAATATGATTGATTTCATGGATAATCTGATCGTAGCCATGAATCAGCACGATACCATCGAAACGCCGACGGGGAAAAGTATCCTTCGGAGAATTTACAGCGATGTCAGGTTCAGTGCCAGCAAAGCACCCTATACCCCACGGTTTGCGGGTAGAATGCAGCGTGCCACTATGTATCTTAGGGGTGGGTACTACCTGTTTTTAAAACCGGGAGGTAGCTACCTGACTTGTGGTTTTTTCTCGCCTAACCCCGCAGATTTAAAAAGGATACGGTTGGATATAGCTGCCAATGAGAATGAATGGAATGAGGTATTAAGTAGTATAGCCATCAAGCAAAACTTTGGCGAATTACGGGGTCGGCAATTAAAAACCACCCCGAAAAGCTTCCAAAAAGACCATCCGGCCATTGAGTTATTACGCTATCAGCAGTATATCTTTCGCCACGAATTTAAGGATGAGGAAGTTACAGCCCCGGATTTCTTACCCAAGGTCAATGGACTTTTTCAGTCAGTTCGTCCTTTCTTTGACCTGATGAGTCATATCCTGACCACCGACCTGAATGGTGAACTGATTGTGTAGTAGGTACCTTCATAAAGAAGACCTCACTGAATGGTTTCAGCGAGGTCTTCCCAACTAAGTAATACTACGATCAAATCTTAATACCCCACTCTTTATTCATAGACCTTCCTAGTAAGGCATTAGCTTCTTTATCGTTCTTAAATGACTCCTTTCTAGGATCCCATTGTAAAACCCGCCCTAGCTGATAGGCGATATTACCAATGTTACAAACTGAGGCCGTACGATGACCAATCTCTACATCACAGATAGGTTTGGTACGGTTTCGCATCGCATCGAGGAAATCCTTGTAGTGATCTTCACTCTTGTACACGTGCTTTTCAGATTCGCCGATTACCTTATCCCGGAGGGAAGCGGGGGTAGTTTCCAGCTTCTTACGCTGCACTTTCAACTCTCCTTCGGTGCCAATAAAATGAATGGCATTGTTCCAGTCCCACTTTTCGTGGGTCATCGTAATACCGTTGGCATACTTGTACGTTAGGTTTGGATAGTCTTTCCCATCGGGGGCAATCACCTCAACCGGACCGCTATCGTCCATGTCCAACGACCACTGCACAATGTCAAACATGTGGGCTCCCCAGTCGGTTACCATGCCTCCACCAAAACCCTTGTAGAGTCGCCAATTAGGAAATACATCCTTCGTGATCGGCGGAGCAAGTTCAGAATTAAAGGGTACCGGGCTATTGGGTCCTAACCAGCCACTCCAATCCAGTCCAGCGGGTATTGGCTCGGCAGAAAGCGTGTAGGGAATTGGGGGCGGACCTACGTTTACTTTAATACTTTTGATTTCTCCAATGTACCCGTTCCGAATCAGCTCGGCGGTTTGACGAAATTCTGGCCAGGAACGTTGCATGCTTCCGGTTTGAAATACCCGCTTGTGCTTCCGGGCGGCGTTGACCATGGCCCTACCCTCTTTGACCGTTAAAGAAAGGGGCTTCTCGCAGTAAATATCTTTTCCGGCTTCGGCCGCTCGCACGGCCATGGCTGCATGCCAGTGGTCTGGGCTTGCTATCACGACGGCATCGATATCCTTACGAGCCAATAGCTCCCGGAAATCATTATATACGGGCATGTCCGAATAACTTCCCGCTTCGGTGTTCTTGGTATAATAGTCTTTAATCCGATCTTTTACCAGCTGCGCCTTAGCCTGATATACTTCACTTAACGCCACAATACGAACCTCGCCTGTACTGAGAAAGGAACTTGAAAGTCCGCGTCCCTGCTTACCGGCACCGATCAGGCCGATCGAAATAAGATCACTAGGGGCCAGATAACGGCTCCCATCTGGTTTTTTACCACCTAGTACAAATCGGGGAACAATCATGAAGCCTGCCATAGCGGCAGCTGATTTTCCTAGAAAGTCTCTCCGGTTCACTATCCCTTTTTCTTCTTTTTCCATTTTGCTATCACCTTAAAAAAGTAGGTTATTAATAATTTTAGGCACTAGTATGCATTCATGATTAATAAGTACCGAGCAACGAATTACTACTTATGAATCGAGCTAAAACCTAAGCATCGGTAGCAATTTTTGCCATTACGAAAGCTGAATGGTATGATTAAACGGTGTAAATCCGGTCAGGTATACCGTAGGTGCATCCATGGCGGGCATGGCTCCACGAAGCTGGACTCCCTTATGCATGACTTTGCCGGGCCCAAAATAAATAGTATCACCCCCCGCTGAATAAGACCCGCTTTCTGCATCAAGTAAATAGGCATTTGGCATTTTGGGGTGTTTAACTACCCCCGACAAAACTCCCCCCGGACGAAAAATAAGCTCAAAGGCCACCGGAACCCCATCTGTACCATCCATTTGGATGTTTACTTCCACCCCATTTTGGTTTTCCTTCACCGTAATTTTGGTAAATAGTTTTTGTACTTCACTCTGCGGTCGTTTGCTTTTTGGCATTTTATTCCAGTCTCCGTCTGGGTTAATCGACTCGTTGGGGATTGGTTGAAAGTAAGGACCAACATCTGATTTGGTCATGACCCAGCTATCACCCTCTTTTTCAATAGTCTCGGACATAAACTGCCCTTTACCAAAAAATGAGCCGGAGATTCGCATCGCTTGCAAGATGGCATTACCTTTATGAAAAGTAAGCCAACTCGCATTGTTCGCCAGCAAAGTACTATCCCAGTTTCCCCGACGGATACGCACCACGCCCGAATACGGGAAAGCTTTTGCGTACGACGTGGGAAGCGGGTTACTACCCGGTAACTCCTGCCATAGCATTGGTTCTTCCAGGAAATAATCTAAATATCCAGCTAGCTGCCCGGGAGTACTTGTTTTTTCGATTAAGCGGCACATTTCGGCCATTTCTCCGTCTTTATCCAGCAAAGCCATGTAGCGGTAGCAATAGTAATACCCCGACATATTCCCGATGGTACCTTTGTCCTGCCGGTTGGATGCTTCGGTCACTACCTCACCGTTAGGATGAACATAGTAGTATGTCATCCGTAAATTTTCCCGCACCGGATCGAGCAATTCAGGCTTATTTAAGCCCCTCGCCATGATGATCAAAGAGCGGTTCACGATTGGCGAATAACTATTGGTACTTTTTTCGGTGTATTGCCCATCCGGATCAATATCAATGTGCTCGGCTAACCATTGTTCAATGCGATCAGTATATCGTTTATTGGGAAATAAAGTATGAAGTCGGGTCAGGGCCGCCGACACCACCCAGCGGTGATTGGGAGTGTGAATACCACCCACAATCAGAGCCTCACCGGAATTTTTCAGGAATGTTCGTAGCAAATCCAACGTATTCTCACCTCCCTTCAACCCTGCCTGTTTCAAATAGATATAGGCAGGCACCATATTTTCCAACACAAAGGCCGTGTCTGGGGTGGAATGGAAATTAGTACTTAGCAAGTCGATGGTGCCATCAGAGTGCTGGAACACCAACATACACTTTGCAGCCGCTTCAATATCTTTCAACAGCGGCTGGGATTGATAGTACTTCGACTCCGGACAAGCGATCAGGCAACATGCCTTGCTGATAAATCCACTCGTAGAGTGTGGATTAGGAATTTCAGCCTCGTCCTGATACCCACCCACGTATTTATTATCTAAATCAGTTGCTTTATAGGAGGCATAGTTGGCCAGTTGGGCATCGTTGATTCGCACCCACTCCAACAACCAATCGGGTTTCTTTTCGTAGTTTGTAAAACTATTTCTAAACCCAAGTAAGGGAAGCACCGCAACGGTGGAGGCACCTAAATGTACAAATTTGCGTCGTTTCATAAAATAAAGTAAGGTGTTTAGGGGAGACTTGTGAGGATAGCTTTGTGTGAAGAAGGCTAATGGCATGACTCTATGTTAGGACGATCCCGGCGAATAGCTACCCCTACTTCTGACTTCTTTAACCTCCTCTGTGCTACCTTAAATCAAGGCCTAACCAATTCAGATTAGACTTAAAGAAAGTTTTCTTTTTTGAGTGATGGTTAAATTTACCTACTTTTCGAAAAACTACTCCTTCTCCTTTTCTACTTGCCATGAAAGCACTGATAGTTTGTACAAACCACGCTACCTACCCCACCAAAGCCAATAAAACGGGGCTTTGGCTGAGTGAGCTCACCCATTTTTATGATGTCATGAGCAAGAAACGAGTTATCATGGATATCATCAGTCCGCAAGGGGGGGGCATTCCTATCGATGAACGTAGCCTTGATTTAAAGGATGACATCAATCGTAAGTACTATACAGATGATACATTCAAAGAAAAGCTTGCCAACTCGTTGAAGGCTTCGGAAATAGAGCCTGAGGAATATCGGTTAATTTATTTTGCGGGAGGGCATGGTTGTTTGTGGGACTTTATCGATAATTCAGAATTACAGCATATTACCCAAAGTATTTACGAAAGAGGGGGCATGGTAGGGGCGATTGGGCATGGCGTAGCCGGACTCCTGAATGTTAAATTATCTGACGGCACTTTATTGATTCATGATAAGTACCTGACTGCTTTTTCTAACATAGAAGAAAAACTGGCGAGTTTTGTAAGTGAAGTACCATTCTATCTTGAAGATCGACTGCGTGAAAAAGGAGCTCATTTCACAAAAAGCCTCATTCCGTTTATCCAATATATCGAGGTAGACGAACGACTAGTCACTGGCCAAAACCCAAACTCTGCCGGTAAAGTAGCGTCCAAAATAGTGGAAGAAATGTTTGAAAAATAATAACCTTCATCCATTATTTCTACGTATTCCCGAAGAAGTAGATTACATTATTAACTCACTCAGAATAGTGCGTAATTTACTTCAAATCAAATACTTACGGAGAAATAATAGCTACGAGCTGCCTACTCAAAGTCATTGTTCATTAACCCTATCTCCGTCATCAGATGGAAGTAAGGTTGTTTGGCCGCCTCCAAAATCAGGGGTATCTGAATTTCATGGTGTAGGTTTGATCCCACAAAAGAGGCCATACGGTAGTCTACCAGTCGGTGTAAAAACCGTGTTACTTCTGGCTGTATTCCGTTGTGAAATGAACCCCAGTTTACCTGGAAATAGATACCCTTTCTAAATATTTCAATCGCCCGGTCAAAATTATTCTGCAAGTAAATATAGTTTTCCGGGTGGGCAAGGATGAGGCGAATATTACGCCGGTCCAGCTGTATGATCAGTTCCTCCAACTCATCGGGCTCCTCTCTGATACCCGTCTCCACCAGTAGGTAAGGACGTTGTCCCTTGGCTCCAATGGTCAGTAAAGGATAATCACCTTTAACGTAGTCCAATAAGGTTACATCCAGAAAATATTCAGCCGCAGTCTCCACTTTAAGCGGTATTCGCTGTTTTTCCAGCTCACTGACCAACTCAGATTTCGCATCTCTGATGCTTTCAAAAGTGTTTTCGTAATCGCTCTTCATGACGTGCGGAGTAGCTATTACCTTACTAAAGCCCGCTTCTACCATCAAACGGGCTATTTTTATGCTGCTGGATAAGGTTGGTGCTCCATCGTCTATACCGGGTAAAATATGTGTATGTATATCTACTCTGACTGAGGATATTGGCTTATAAGTTGATCTGTTTTCTACACGCTTCCTGCTAAAAAAAGGAATAATCATAAACATGGGGTATTTGCAGATACTAAGGCAATGAGTATGCCAAGTTTCCGGCGAAACCCAAGAAATATTAAGATTGCTAGTGTTTTAGAGTAATTCCCTCTTCACTAACCTACTAAAATAAATTCCCCTCGCTGCTGGAAGCAACGAGGGGAATCAGAAAGCAATATCTTTGAAATGTTAAATTAAATCTATTGCATAACCTTCGAGAATATTGATTTGAAGCTTTCTAATTCTATATCCTTCTCAGAGACGATCGGATTCTTTATTCCCCAATCAATAGCAAGCGTCGGATCGTTCCAGATAATGCCTGACTCAGAAGCTTTACTGTACAGGTTAGTACATTTGTAGCTAAATATGGAATCTTCAATGGCGGCAAAACCATGGGCAAACCCCTCAGGTACATAAGCCATATTGTTTCTAAGTGCATCCAGCTCAAAAATCTCATACTTTCCAAAAGTTGGCGAATCCGGACGAATATCCACCGCTACATCGATTACCCTACCCTTAATTACCCTTACTAATTTCCCCTGAGCGAACGGAGCATTCTGAAAGTGGAGGCCGCGTAAAACACCTTTTACCGAGAACGATTGATTGTCCTGTACAAAATTGGTGGGAAGGCCAGCCTTTTCAAAGGTATCTTCATTGTAAGATTCAAAGAAAGCTCCCCGTTCATCCTCAAAAATACGAGGGAAAATTTCAACTAAACCGGCAATAGATGTTTCTTTGATCTGCATGAGGATGTTTAAAAAGAAGGTGGTAAATGGTAATCTTGCGGCAAATTTATGAATCTAATCTTAGAGGTTGTAATTTCGTCGCAATATTTATGCGACGATGACTTACGAAGAACTATTTTCACAAATAAAGCAAAAAAAATCCTACCTCAGCGTTGGATTAGATACCGACATAAGAAAAATTCCTGCTCACTTACTGATAGAAGATGATCCGGTCTTTACCTTTAATAAAGCAATTATCGATGCCACCGCCGAGTATTGCGTTGCCTACAAGCCCAATATAGCCTTTTACGAGGCGCAAGGGCCTAAAGGGTGGGAAAGCCTTAGGAAGACAATGGCCTACCTATCCGATAGTCATTTTACCATCGCAGATGCCAAACGGGGAGATATAGGAAATACGTCTAGCCTTTACGCCCGTACTTTTTTTGATCCAACCTCTGCCGGGCTTGACTTCGACTCGGTGACCGTGGCTCCCTACATGGGGAGCGACTCCGTTCAGCCCTTTCTAGAATTTAATTCCAAGTGGGTCATTCTGTTAGCCCTCACCTCAAACCCAGGTGGCTCTGATTTTCAACGCCTTTTGGTTGATGAAAAGCCGCTGTACGAACACGTTCTCGCTACCTCCCAAAAATGGGCTGATCATACCAGAATGATGTACGTGGTAGGTGCTACCCAAGCTGATGCATTACAGCACATACGTAGTGTAGTACCTCAGCATTTCTTGCTAGTACCCGGTGTAGGGGCGCAGGGAGGTAGCCTCAAAGACGTTTCCCGCTACGGTATGAATGACCATTGTGGGCTTTTAGTAAACTCATCCCGAGGGATAATTTACGCTAGTAGCGGCGAAGATTTTGCCGAAAAAGCACGTCAGGAGGCCCGTTCCATTCAGCAAGAAATGGCAACCTATCTCGACCAATTTTTGAAGTAGTTAGATACTACTAAACTTTATAACTCTCAACCTCAAAGTACCCGTTTTTTATTCAATATGAACTTTCCCGAGCAGCTTACCGACATTCAGTCCGTTGATATCCATGAACTTTGTCAAAAGTATGGAACCCCGCTATACGTCTACGACGGAGGGATTATTCGCAAGAAAGTAAAGTCATTGCAAGATGCTTTTTCCGCCGTGGATATGCATATCAAATATGCCTGTAAAGCCAATACCAACCTGGCCCTGATGCGCCTGATGCGGAGCCTTGGGGTGGAAGTTGATGTAGTGTCGTTGCAGGAAATGCAAATGGCCCTGCTCGCGGGCTATGCTCCTCAGCAAATAACCTTTACCCCGAGTGGGGTACCCTACGAGGAAGTTAAACAAGCCGTGGATGGGGGTGCGACTGTAAATGTAGATAGCCTACCCCTATTGGAATGGTTTGGACAAACCTACGGCAATACCCGTTCGTGCCTCATCCGACTAAAACCCAATGTGACCGCCGGGGGCAACGTCAAAATCATGACGGGGCATAGTGATTCTAAGTTTGGTATTTCGGTAAACTTATTGGATCAGATCCTGGTAATTGTAAAGAAATACGATATTAAAGTTATTGGGTTACACCAGCATACTGGTTCGGATATCAAGGAAGCCGAAGCATTTTTAAAAGCTTCCGATGTTATTTTTGAGGCTGCCCTTAACTTCCCCGATTTAAAAGTCATTGACTTGGGAGGAGGTTTCAAAGTAGGCTATAAACCCGACGATGAGATTACGGACATGCAGCACCTCGGAAAACAAATTACGGCTGGATTTAAGAATTTCTGTTCACGCTACGGGAGAGATCTCCAACTATGGTTTGAGCCCGGCAAATACCTGGTGAGCGAATGCGGATACTTCATAGTACAAGCCACGGTTATTAAGGAAGACCCCGCCCGTACTTTTGTGCACGTAGATTCGGGCCTCAATCATTTGATCCGCCCGATGATGTATGGTTCATACCACCACATCCTGAACGTGACTAATCCCAAAGGGGAACCACGCATTTATACTGTGGTGGGTTATATTTGTGAAACCGATACTTTTGCCACCGACCGCTCACTTCCCGAAATTCGCCCCGGCGATCTGTTAGCCTTACTGAATGCCGGTGCGTATGGCTTTACCATGAGTTCGCATTACAATGCCCGACTTCGTCCGGCTGAGATATTAATTGACAATGGAATTGCAACGCTGGTAAGGCGCCGGGAGACCTTAGAAGATTTGCTCACGACCCAACAGGGACTTAGCTAATAAGTATGCTTGCTATCCTTTATCAGGACCAAACCCTTGTCGCCATTAATAAACCGCACGGATTGTTGGTACACCGCTCACCCATTGCGGGCGATGTCCATGAGTTTGCGGTACAACTACTACGGGATCAGCTGGCCCAAAAGGTTTTTCCTGTTCATCGACTCGATCGAAAAACAAGTGGGGTTCTACTATTCGCATTAGACGACGCCACGAACCGTGCTATGCAGATGCAGTTTGCGGAGGGTAAGGTACAAAAAAACTACCTGGCCATTGTCCGGGGATATACCGAAGACACTTTTGAAATAGACTACGCCCTTCGGCGCGACGATGAGCGTGGCAACGGTCCTTTACAGGAGGCCTTCACGAGAGGAAGAACTTTATCACGAACAGAAATCCCCATCCCTTTGGGAAAGCGTACAAGTTCTCGTTATTCTTTGGTCGAGCTAACCCCGACTACCGGCAGGATGCATCAGCTCCGAAAACACATGGCCCACATATTTCATCCGATCATCGGCGACCGACCCCACGGTTGTAACAAGCAAAATCGCCTTTTCAAGGATATGTTTGACATGAACTCGATGCTACTTCACGCTCACGGGCTGCGATTTACGCATCCGGGTAAAAACCAAGAATTAGCCGTGACTGGGTCCGTTTCGGATGAATTTCGACGTATGCTCGTCGAGTTAAAACTAAAAAATGGTCCATCGGAGTACTGATATCTCCCATGGACCGTTCAAAAAAACTCCTTTATGTATACGTGCTTTTGCAAGAGTAGTTTGTATTATTAATTCAGCACAAATATCATTTTATGATGGATCAAACACCAAAAAGAGCTGATGGCTATGGGCTAACAGCTTTTTAGTAAAGCACCCACGTGTCTTTCCCGCCTCCTCCTTGCGAGGAATTAACCACCAAGGAGCCTTTGCGTAACGCTACCCTGGTAAGTCCACCTGGTATTACATTTATTTCCTCTCCGTATAGTATATAGGGTCGTAGATCAACGTGCCTTCCTTCGGCGTGGTCTTCGATCATACACGGCACTCTGGAAAGAGAGATCGTAGGCTGAGCAATGTAATTACGGGGGTTTCCCTTAATTTTCTCCCGGAAAATATCATGCTCTTCCTTGGTTGATTTGGGGCCGATTAACATACCGTAGCCACCCGCCTCGTTGGCTTCTTTGACCACTAGTTGATCGATATTTTCGAGTACGTATTCCATGTCTTCCTTTTCGCGGCAGATATACGTCTGTACGTTAGGAATAATTGCTTCCTCTTTCAGATAGTACTCAATAATCCGGGGCACATAGGCATAAATCACTTTGTCGTCGGCTACACCCGTACCGGGCGCGTTGGCGAGGGCTACTTTTCCATTTTTAAATACTTCAAAGATACCCGGCACACCGATCATCGAGTCAGGATTGAAGGCATCGGGATCCAGAAAAGTATCATCTAACCGACGGTAAATTACGTCAACGATTTCAAATCCTTTGGTAGTACGCATCTTGACGTAACCATCCGAAACTACCAAATCACGGGCGTCCACTAACTCTACACCCATTTGTTGTGCCAAATAGGAATGTTCAAAGTAGGCTGAGTTATAGATTCCGGGAGTTAAAACAACCACGTTAGGATTGGGACGATCGCTCAGGTGCTGCAACATACTATGCAACCGGGTAGGATAATCAGAAACGGGGCGAACACCTGTTCTCGCCAATACATCCGGGATGATTTGCTTGGAAAGCTCCCGGTTTTCCAGCATATACGATACTCCTGATGGGCAACGCAAGTTATCTTCCAACACCATAAAAGTACCATCATCTCCCCGGATTAAATCAGTACCCGTAATATGGCACCAAATACCTTTGGGGGGAGTAATACCCCTACAAACATCTAAATAACACTTACTTGACTCAATCAGGTCACGGGGTACAACGTTATCGTTCAGAATATTCTGTTCGTTATATACATCGTGAATAAACATGTTCAGGGCTTTGATCCGCTGTTTCAAGCCCTTTTCAAGTAGTTCCCATTCGGCACTCGTTATCACTCTGGGGATAATGTCAATGGGCATTGTCCGCTCAGTGCCCTCTCCTTCTGAATATACATTAAATGTAATTCCCATGGAGAGCATAGACCGTTCGGCGGCCTGCTGCCGACTCCAAAGATCCTGGCTGGTCAGACCCTCGAATTTATTTTTTAAATGATCATAACCCGTCCGTATGAGGCCTTCTCCACTGAACATCTCATCGTAAAAGTTCTCTAAGTCATAATTTGAAAATGAAAAATTCATACTACTCGAAATAGGATTTGGTTAACAAGTGGCTTTCGCCAAACAATTTAAACCAAGTGTTTGGTATTACCAAATTATTATAATCAAGCGTAAAACAGCTCTTTGGTTATTGCTACTTCCTGATGGGAATATTTTATTTATTTGGTAAGCCATCAGGAGTATATGGCGTATAATCTATACACTATCTCGAAAAAAAGTATTTTATTTAGGCTTTTGGCAACATTTCTGAGCTAAACTTACCCACTCATTCGTTTACACGACACTATGATGCGTACCTCCCTTTTAGTTTTAATCTTTTTGGTAGTTATTCCCACCTGGTTACTGGCCCAACACATGCCGGGTGTTTCTATGGGAAATTTTGCGGGTACGCAGGCACTATATCATAATCCCGCTTTTGTGGCAGACTCCCGGTACAGCGTACATATTAACCTCGTGGGTGCGCAGCTTTACCTGGCCAATAACCACATTAAATACAACGCTCCTTACTCCTTTTTGAGCTTGATGACCAACAATGTCCCAGCTCAGTACCGCAATGAGAAAGGTGCCATAATACTACCCCAATCAGACTTAGAAGAAAGACTAAATGGACGTCAAAAGCACCTTAATCTCGGGGTTGACGTTCGTTTGCCTTCATTTATGATATCACTAAAAGATGGAAAGTACGGAATTGGTTTCAGCACCCGCGTCAGGACTTTACTGAACATGACCGAAGCAACTGAGCCGATTGCACAAACTTTGCGCAGTAGAGGGAAGGAGCTAGGAATCCAAAAGAAGTTATTTGAGAATCAATCGGCCAATCTTCATTTAAACGGCATTGGCGAATACGCCATCACCTTAGGTGGAGTACTACTTGATGACGAAACAGATTTTTTTAAAGTAGGTATCACAGCCAAAAGATTAATTGGGGTTTTTAATACCCACATCTTAATTGAAGACGGCGCTTACACCATTCAACCTGATCCTGCCTACCTCGACCGAAAAGAATTATACGATATAGCAGCTATTACTACCCAATATGGCTACACCTCAGACGGTGCATTTCAAAACCTAAGGGCAACTCCGGCTTGGTTAGTAGGTAATGCTGCCGCCGGAAGTGGGTTTGGATTCGATCTGGGTATGGTGTATGAATACCGACCTAATGTTCATAAATACTCCTACTCTGACCGCGGAATTCGGAAGCGAGATGGAAGTAAGAATAAATACCTATATCGGATTGCGGTATCCCTCACTGATGTAGGTAGGGTAAAGTTCAAAAACCCTAATTACGTATCCCAATACCAAGTAACTACTACTAATAAAGTCTTACGCTTTCAGGATTATGAAAACATCGGAGGGGCCGAAGGGCTTTTCACTGCTGTCAACCAATCCCTCGGGGTAGATAACGCTTCCCGAACCACTACGTTTACCTCTATATTACCCACTGCCTTACAGGCAAGTCTTGATTACCAGATTAAACCTAACCTGTATGTAAATACACTATGGGTTCAGAACTTGATAAGACCGGGTGCTTTTGGTATGAAAGGAGAGTCTGTATTAGCGGTCACCCCTCGCTATGAATCACGCTGGTACGAACTTTCCGTTCCGGTTTCGTTGATGAATCGCTACGGATCGTTTGGGATAGGAATTGCCGGCAGAGTTGGACCTTTTTGGTTAGGAACTGATCATTTAGCGGGATTGCTTAACATCGGCAAGCCCAAGGCAATTAATATCTATGGAGGAGTCTCGTTTGGTTTATTCCAAAAGCCGCCCCAATCACCAAACCCATGCTATTTGGAAGACCGGGAGCCCTTGTTGAAAAGAATTTTTTCGGGAAGACGCAGACGATAAAGATTAACGATTGTTTCTTTCTGAATAAACAAGCTGCGTCTTACCAAAATAAACCCCGTCCAATACTCATGATGAGTTCAGACGGGGCTTGTTTGTAGTATAAAAATTAGCCAAGGAAAAATCCTCTGCTACTCAATTACTTTACTCTCGATTTATTTTGCCATCTTTTATTTGGCTGCTCCTTCTTTACGGCAGGTTCGGCGTTGGGCTTGGGACGGTCGGTACTACGTCCTCGGCCCCGCTGCTGCTTTACTTCTTTCACTGGGTTGTGATCCATCAATGGGAAGGGGTGGGCATCTATAATGGGTATTTTCTTACCAATCAACTTCTCAATGTCCCGTAGATCAGTCTTTTCCTCGGCATCACAAAACGAAAGAGCGGTACCGTTTGCTCCTGCCCTGCCCGTACGGCCAATTCGGTGCACGTATGTTTCCGGAATATTCGGAATCTCAAAATTAATCACGTGGGCCAGCTCATCGACGTCAATTCCCCGCGCCGCAATGTCCGTTGCTACCAATACGCGGGTAGTCTGTGCTTTAAAGTTGCTCAACGCTCTTTGACGAGCATTCTGAGCCTTATTGCCATGGATTGCTTCCGCCGTGATATTATTCTTTATCAAGACCTTCACTACTTTATCGGCTCCGTGCTTAGTACGGGTAAATACCAGCACAGTCTTAATCTTAGGATCTTTGAGTACATCCAGCAAAAGCGCATTCTTGTTGCCCTTATCCACGAAGTACATGAACTGATTAATCGTTTCGGCCGTAGAGGAAACGGGGGTTACTTCTACCTTGGAAGGATTGTTAAGAATCGAATCGGCGAGTTTTACAATTTCGGGTGGCATCGTCGCCGAGAAAAACAATGATTGTCTTTTCTTGGGCAATACTGCCAGCAGCTTCTTAACGTCATGGATAAAGCCCATGTCTAACATCCGGTCGGCCTCATCCAGCACAAATATTTCAACATCCTTCAAGGACACAAAACCCTGGTTCATCAGATCGAGCAAACGCCCGGGCGTCGCTACCAATATATCTATCCCTTGTTGAAGGATTCTGGTCTGAGGATTCTGATTTACGCCCCCAAAAACCACGGTTGAGGTTAGTTTTGTGTGACGACCATACGCCACTAAACTCTCCTCGATCTGAATGGCTAATTCGCGGGTTGGTGTAATGATCAGACTTCTGATCTTTTTTTTGCGATCGAAGCCTTTGGAATTGTTTAATAATTGAAGAATTGGAATGGCAAAAGCGGCTGTTTTTCCGGTTCCTGTCTGGGCACAACCTAACAAATCCTTTCCTTGTAAAACCAATGGTATTGCCTGGGCCTGAATGGGTGTGGGTGTAGTGTATCCTTCATCTTGCACTGCTTGCAGGAAGGGTTTATCTAATTTTAATGATTCAAATGACATGTATTGCTAATTAAATAAAAAGGTCAGTGGGTAATTTTGCCCAGCGGCCCGGGTATAATAAATTGCAAGATACGGCTTAATTATCAAAAAGCCTTCGATTAGGCCCTCAGGCTCTAAAATGATACCTTTCATTATCTTCGTCAATCATATTTTTACTGCTTCTTTGCTTCACTCGGAAAGTTACTATTGGTAAAAGTCCGTTGAAAGCGAACTGCTACTACACAACTATTTTCCTCTAAATCATCAGGCCAGAACGCCCATTTATTCTATACCTATTTGGGTGGTCAGATCATCAACTCGTTGTCGGTATCTGACCCCAAGGGGCAATAATTATATCGACGAGAATTAGTGGCGAGTGATCTGAAATAAACCAAACGCCGGGTTTCATCGTTTATTAAGCTAGAAAATCTGTCAAGAAATAAAACTTACATATCCAATGAAAACTTTTCGAATGATTGCCCTAGCTGCTTCTTTTTTTAGCATTTTCTCCTGCTCACAAGCCCAAAAAAATGAAAAACAAGACCCCAGGCAAGTCCAAAAAACCGAAGCCGAGTGGAAAAAAGAGCTCTCTTCTCAGGAATATTCTGTTCTAAGAGAGAAAGGGACTGAGCGACCTTTTACCAGTCCTTTTAATGCCAACAAGAAAAAAGGTGTTTACACTTGCGCTGCTTGTGGTACTCCTCTTTTTAGTTCTGATACCAAGTTTGATTCTGGCACCGGCTGGCCTAGCTTTTACAAGCCGCTATTTGCCAAGAATGTAGAGGAAGACAAAGATGTATCAATGGGGATGGTAAGAACGGAAGTATTGTGTAATGTGTGCGGTGGGCATCTTGGTCACGTTTTTGAAGATGGTCCCGCCCCCACCGGACTCCGGTATTGCCTGAACGGTGTTTCACTTTCCTTCAAGCCCGCTAAGTAACTTAAAGTACCAGGCTTAGCTATCCATTAATAACCTCGTCCAATTGGAAGCAATTCGGATGAGGTTATTTTTTATACCTCCAATTTTGTGACTGCGTTTAGGTTCTAAGGTCTTTCATATCAGTAATTGTTCTGCATTCATTATATTTGACCTCGACGAACAAACCCATCTATGAAGGCTCTTAAAGCTTTATTTGAACAATTTAACCAAATCTACCAACGCGCTACCTATTGGTTACTCTCCAAGGTAAGTACTGTACTATATACCGTAAGCGTACAACTGCTCGGAAAAGCAAGAACGGATTTACTTCTTTACCAGCTACAAACAAACTATCGTAAGGTAACGGAGTTCATTCCCAGCCGGATGGACCCGACTTCTGCTTACTATACCCCCATCGTACGAACTTGGAAGATTTTCTGGGCGAGTTTTTTCTCTTTTGCGTTTTACATTTTCTGTATCGAAACAAATTTTTTGTGGTTGATGGGTAGCATGCCCAGCGTAGAAGCGCTGCAAAACCCGAAGGTGGCCCAATCATCCGAAATTTATACCGCCGATGGCATCATGATCGGTAAATTTTATACCGAAAATCGCACTCCCGTAGGGTTTGAAAGAATATCGCCCAATTTGACAAAGGCCCTCATTGCCACGGAAGATATTCGTTTCTATGAGCATTCGGGTATTGATTATCGGGCCATGGCCGGAGTAGCAGCGGGGATCATTACCGGCGAAACAGACCGGGGTGGTGGTAGTACCGTCACCCAACAGCTAGCCAAGAAACTCTTCAACACCCGCCGTGCTTCTGCCCGCGGACTACTAGGTTATATTCCTTTGGCCCGTACGCTAATTTATAAGACAAAGGAGTGGCTAACGGCCATTAAGCTGGAACGCTATTTCACCAAGGAAGAGATTCTGACTATGTATTTTAATACCGTGGACTATGGTAATAATACGTACGGAATCAACACCGCAGCGCAGTCTTATTTTAGCAAAGCTCCCGATAGCCTCAATATTCAGGAAGCGGCGGTATTAGTCGGGCTCCAAAAGGCCACCACAACCTATAATCCGGTGAGAAACATTGAGCGTTCAAAGGAACGTCGTAATGTAGTACTGGCTCAGATGGCTAAGTACAACTATATCACCGAAGCTGAAGCCGATTCCATCAGTCAACTACCCATTGAATTAAAAACTAAGTTCGAAACTCCCTACGATGGTAATGCCAACTACTTCAAGAATGCCGTAGTAGATTATGTGAAAAAATGGGGCGATAAGAATGGCTATAATCTCTATACAGACGGACTGAAAATATATACCACCATTGACTCCCGGATGCAGGAACACGCCGAAGCCGCCCTCGATACCAAAATGCGGGATTTACAAGAAGTATTTGAAAAGCATTGGGGTAAAGAAAACCCTTGGCGGGATGAGAACGGAAAGGAAATTAATAATTTCTTACAAGATGTAGTTAAACGTACCCGGCGCTATAAGTCATTAGCTGCTCGCTTTCCCAGCCAACCTGACTCCGTTACTTTCTACCTGAATAAGAAAGATACCATGACCGTCTACGACTGGAAAACCGGCGGTAGTGTGGTGAAGTATTGGAGTTCAATGGACTCCCTCAATTATTATAAACGTATACTGCGAGCTGGTATGATGGCCATGGAGCCTTCTACCGGGCATATTAAAGCGTGGGTGGGTGGCCTCGATTATAACTTCTTTAAATACGACCACGTAAAGCAAGGAAAACGTCAGCCGGGGTCTACCTTCAAGCCTTTTGTGTATACCACTGCGGTGGATGATAGTACGATCAATATGGGGCCCTGCGACCAGATGAATGACAAGCCCTATAAAAAGGAAATGATTATCAATGGGAAAATGCAGCTATGGGAGCCTCAGAACTCTACCGGGCGTTTCACCAATTTCAACATAACGCTACGGCGAGCATTAGCCCAATCGGTCAACTCTATAACGGTACAACTAACCGAAAAAGTTGGGCCAAGTCGGGTGGTTAAATATGCCAAAAAAATGGGTATCACCTCGCCTTTGCGGGCTGAGATGGGAATTGGCCTAGGAATTTTTGATGTGTCGTTATACGAAATGGTCGCGGCCTATTGCGTGTTCGTCAATTCTGGCACATACAGTTCACCAGTGCTGGTTACCCGCATCGAGGACGACCGGGGTACCATTATTGAAGAATTCGAACCAGAGGTTCATCAGGCCATCAGTCCGGAATCTGCTTTCTTGATGCGTCACATGCTGAAAGGCGGCGTAGAAGAGCCGGGGGGTACATCCCGCGGACTATATAATTATGAAGTTGGTCTCAATCAGAAAAACGAAATCGGGGGCAAAACCGGAACTACTTCTAACAACTCTGACGGTTGGTATATGTGTATCACGCGCGACCTTGTCATGGGAGCTTGGGTTGGCGGCGACGACCGCTCTATTCACTTCCGGAGCACTGCCTTAGGGCAAGGGTCTAGGATGGCTCTACCTCTGGTGGGTAGTTTTCTCGAAAAAGTATATCGTGATAAATCCATTGGTATTATACCAGGGCCCTTTATCAAACCAAGCATTAAAATTAATAAGGAGTACCAATGTACCTACGCTGCGGTAGAACCTGATAGTCTGGAATTTGAGCCAGACTCACTACTACCGGATGAAATAGGTATGCCTCCCAACCTGCCACCGCCACCACCACCGGATAGTATTAGGAATTAGATTACTGAATTTTCACAATAGCTCGGGAGCATCCATTCATCATGGGTGCTCTCTTTGTTTTACTCTTTTCTGAAAAATGTAACAAATGAAAACCCAGGCAGTAGCTCTTTTTGGATTTATCCTTTAATTTGAGGTTTTACTATCCCGTTACGTTCCACCCGATACCATCCACCGTTCCATGCCTTCTAATTTTTCATTTCTTGAAGCAGAATATCCACTGCTTTTCAACCTCGGTCAATCCGCTGAACTCCTCTATAATCAGGATGCTCCTAGCTACCTGGCTAAACTACGCTTGTTTAGCGAAAAGTTGACGCTCGAACAGTCAGAGGAACACGCACTCAAAGAAAGAAAAGCTCTTGCAGCCTTTCACTAGTCTTCCTAATTTAATTCTGAGGTGGTTGATCACTGCATTTTCTTGCCATCGTTCTTTTTTAGTATCTTGCCCTACACTCTTTTCGTGTTAATGACGTCATGTATATCAGGAAAATCGAAATAAAAAACATACGCTCTATCGAGCATTTTGAAATGACTTTTCCCGAAGGTAAAGAAGCGGGTTGGCACGTGCTAATCGGAGATAATGGATCGGGGAAGTCTACGATTGTACGCTCGGCGGCTTTGGCACTATTGAGGCGTGCTGATATTAATGCAACTCGTGAAGATTGGGAGAATTGGTTGAAAAAAGGCAAAAAAAGGTCATGTAAATCTTTCTATTTACAGAGACAAAGATTTTGATACCGCTGTCTTGGAAGACATCAATACAGTACTTGAAAACAAAATAAACTTTTGTACGCAATCAATACTCCTGAATGATCCAGGTTATTTAGATCGTTCAGGAGATTTAACAACAGTAGAGGAAACTAACACTCTCGATTTTGTAACTTTTGAAAATTATTTTTTAGGTATTCCGCCTTCTTCTGCTGATTTAAGAAAAGGTTGGTTCTCCGTCGCCTATGGTCCATTTAGAAGATTTACTGGAGGTAACATTGAAAAAGAGATACTTTACAAGACAAACCCTAGATTAGGTGCTCACTTATCTATTTTTGGTGAAGACGTAGCCCTTTCTGAGGCGCTTGTCTACATTCAAGATCTTTACATTCAAAAACTGGAAAATAAAACCAAGGTAGACACACTCGATTACCTCATTCGCTTTATTAATGAGTCTGCTTTACTGCCACACGGTAACAAGATTGACGAGGTTGATTCCAAAAATGTCTACTTCCGGGACGGCAATGGAAATCGTATATAAGCTATACAAATGAGTGACGGTTTACGGTCTATTTTAAGTCTGACTTTTGAGCTGATCAGGCAACTAATCCGCTTTAATGGTGCGAATCGAGTCTTTGAGCAAATAAAACAAGGCAAAATGATCATTGATCTTCCTGGCGTGGTACTGGTGGACGAGATAGATGCACACCTGCACCCTACCTGGCAGACGCGCATCGGTCAATGGTTTACCCAATATTTCCCCAAGCTGCAATTCATCGTTACTACCCATAGTCCGCTGGTGTGTCGGGCCTGTGAGAAAGGTTCCATCTGGCGGCTGGCCGCGCCCGGCAGCGACCAAGCGTCCGGCGAGGTGACCGGCCTGGATCGAGACCGGCTCATTTATGGTAATGTTCTCGATGCGTACGGAACAGAGTTATTCGGGCAGGAGGTAGAGCGCTCGGAACATTCCAAAGAGAAGCTGGAAAGACTCGCTCAGCTAAGTCAATTGAGTGCTTTTGGCAAAATTTCGGAGACCGAAAAAAAGGAAATGAACCAGCTAAGGAAAATCCTCATCACCGATGATACAACTGAATTCTAAGGAGCTTTCTGAACCAACCCAAAAGCACCTTCGACGAGTGCAAGGCAGAATTGATGCCAGTACAGAATTTGTAAAGCAAGTCAATAAAGCGCAGAAGGAATGGACTGGTAAAAATAACTCTATTCCCAAGGCAACCGCCTTTACTGAAATAAAGGAAGCTTTGATCAGCCTGTGCGTAGGTGTGGAAGTGTGCAATTACTGCGAGAACAACGAAGCCACCGACATTGAACATATTTACCCCAAGAGTTTATATCCGGAACGTACCTCCCATTGGGACAACTACCTACTATCCTGCCCTACTTGCAATTCAAAACACAAACTAGATAAGTTTGCAATTTTTGACCCGTTTTATTCTGAGTCTTTATTTGAAATACCAAGAGGTTCTGGAAAACCCGCAAACGACGACTCTGTGATGATTAATCCACGGGTAGAAAACCCCATGAATTATTTCTGGTTGGACATTCCTAACCGTACATTTAAGCTAAACCCACTAATTACCCTAAACCCCCGAGATCGCAAACGGGCAGAATACACGCTCCGACTCCTTGGGCTAAATGCAAGGGAAACTCTATTGGCTGCCCGTAAATCGGCTGCAAGTTTTTACATCGATCGACTCGAACGGTACGTAAAGGTGAAAGAGGCGACCACCATGGATGAACTTGAATAAATTGCACCTGAACCTCTTCTCGTGAACTCTACTTTTCCCTTTAAAGAAGAACAGATACGAATTAAATTAGCGCTAAAAGATGACATCCAGCGATATTCTCATCCCACCGTTTGGGAGGAACTAAAAAGACAACGGGCTCACCTGAAAAAAACAAATGGGTTCTTTGAGTGCGCTCCTGAGGCACTAAATTGGTAAGGTAAGATATATTTGATGTTCTTACTTTATTCAACTGAAAATGTTAAACTATGACTCTACCACCGCACCCGCATCGCCCCCAACCCAACAACCCCGCCCAGCGCCAATACCACCAACGCCGGGTAATCAAACTGTTCAAAAAGCCATTGGGTCAGGTACAGACTGGGTATCGTGATAAAAAAACCAATCGAAGTCACAATGGTAAGGGCGGTCGCTTTAAAATCAGCGGGGGCATTTTGAGCTACCAGCGTAGAGAATTGGGGAGAATCACCGACCACGCTGATACCCCAAATAAGTAAGTAGATACCTAGTAAGAAAGGCGATAACAACCCTAATGCAGGTACCAATAGGCAGCACACGGTAGAAATAACCAACGCTACCCAAGCCGTGCGGTGGCTTCCCCATTTGCCCGATAGCTCTCCGGTGAGTACGCAGCCCAATGCTCCGGCCGTGATGATTCCAAAGGACCAAAGTGAGATATTCAGGGCACTTCCGGTTTGCCGGGTGTAAGCTACTAGTAGCAGGGGCACAAACGCCCAAAAGGTGTACAGCTCAAACATGTGCCCGATATACCCAAAGGCGTATTTACGAAAATCAGCCTTACGAAATACCTCCCCCAACATAGCGGGATTAAGTTTCCCGGCAATGCGACGGTATGGGCCATCGCCTACCATAATCCCAACAATCAAACCCCCTACCGTGGCCAATCCCGAGGTTGTCAAAATCACGTACCGCCAATCGGGGGAGTAAGCCAATGCTTTAATCAAATGCGGAAAAGCAGTACCTAATACCAAGGCTCCTACTAAGTACCCAAGTGCCTTACCCAAGCCGGCTTCGTACCAGTCGCTGCAAATCTTCATCCCTACTGGGTATACACCCGCCAAAAAAAAACCTACTCCCAACCTGCTTACTACTAATGCGGGTAACGTTTGGTAGGTAATCAGTACGGCTACATTACATACCGCCGCAAACAACGACGATATCATAAAAACCCGCACGGGTGAGTACCGGTCGGCAAACGAAAAATAGGAATAGACAAGTGTACCAATTACAAACCCAAGCTGAACCGCCGTTGTCATGGTAGAAAGGAAGGAACCAGAAGCCGGATGGTAGCTTTGCAGATTCTGTAAAATCGCGTTGGTAGCAAACCAAAGGGAGGTACCAGCAAACTGCGCCACCACTACTAAGGGTAATATATAAGCAGGACGTAGGATCAGGGATGGGGATTTCATGCACTAAGATTCAGATAGGAAAATGGCTGCAATATGGGGTAAAAAAGGTTCCCGCAGAAAAAATAGGTACTTTGTTGCAACCTTCAAACTTACATCAAGCTCTTTTCATGATTATAGAAAAAAGAAAAACTATGAAAAAGAAAAAAGAAAATACAAACTCATCGGGAGTACTAATGCTCCTATTGGGTCTCGTAGCCTGCCTATTAATTGTTGGGTGCCGAACTGCTCAATTGGCCGTCAACGATGATCTCAAATCAGTTGCCACGGAATATGCCGTCAAAGGAAGGCAAGGCTTTCAGATTGGCCAGGTACTTACTTTTGGCGATTACAAAACTAGCAAAGTGAATCGTGGCTGGACCAAAAGCTACTCCCTGCCCTTCGTGGTGAATTTTAGTGGGGCCAAAGAAAAGATGGCTTTTGATATGTTTGCACCCGATGGGCACACGGCTAGCGTTGCCTTTGTGAGTAAGTTCCGGGCGGCTGACATTTCACCTTTCGGGGATTATTTCTCCATTAACATCATGAACGATAACGTCTTTGGTGGCGGTATTCAGCTGAACGATTCCAGGGAGAGCTGGGAGTTTGTGGTCAATAATGTTGACGGATGGAGCAACTCCCTTAAAAATAACACCCTCGGTTTTGTCCGCTCCAAAGTAGATCACCTGCAAATTGACATCATCGGAATCAGGGAGTTGGAAGGAGCCTCCAAAATGATGACCATCATGAATGTGTACGGCTACGAGTTTCAAATGGATGGAAAGGTAATCGGGACTGTCTCTACCATCAACAACGGAAAAGTGTGGATAAAAGATAATCTCCATCCCGACCTGAAACTTGTTTTGGCTAGTGTTTCCTCTGGACTAATGCTACGGTATAACATGATGGAAGCCGCCAATGATCTGTGATCTAAACTTTGCACGGGCGGTAAAAAATCACCGCAAAGACTGATACTCCGACATCTTCTATGCAACTGGCGAATCAGTCTTTACGGTTAATTATTTGGTATTAAGAGCTACACCTTACCCGAAGAACTCGGGCTTCATTACAGTTGTTACTTTTAATGAACTCAGCAAGCGAGTAGCTAATGATTCGGTTTTGACCAATTCATAGGCAAAGAAGTATCGGGCTGTCATTAGCTTTCCTTCGTAGAAATTCCGTTCCGATTCTGCCTCCGCTTTGGGTAGCTTTGCTTGGGCAACATCCGCTTGCATAAGCCACTGCCACGCAATAACGGTAATCCCAAACATCTCTAAGTAAAGCGTAGCATCCGCCAAATACTCTTCTACATCTGCTTTGGAAACGCTAATCAAATACTCCGTAACCTCTTGCAAGCGTTCAATGGCCCGGATCAAATCACTAGCCTGACTTGATAGTTTGATACGATCCAGTGCCCGACGGATCGTTTGCTCCATTTCTACCAGCAAGTACTTCATCGCCTCACCGTTATTCATGAGTACTTTTCGTCCCAGTAAATCAAGGCCGTGAATACCAGTAGTCCCTTCGTGAATTGGGTGAATACGGGCTTCGCGGTAGTATTGCTCCACCGGAAAATCAGTGGTATAACCCGCACCTCCCAGTACTTGCACGGCTGCACTGGTACTCAGGCAACCCATTTCGGAAGGATAGGATTTAGCAATGGGGGTCAATAAATCCAGGAGTAATCCAGCGTGTTTTTGCTCGGCCGGTTCTCCCACGTGAGCTATGTCGGCTAATTTTGAACAGTATAATAGTAATGACAGTGAGCCTTCCACCACCGACTTCTGGAAAAGCAACATTCGCTTCACATCCGCGTGATTGATAATGGGGGTCTGGGGTAGCATCGGATCTTTTTGGTTAATAATTCTCCCCTGCGGTCGCTCTTTGGCGTAAGTCAAGGAGGCATGGTAGGCCGCCGTGGCAATGGCCGCTGCGTTCATCCCCACCCCTACCCTTGCTTCGTTCATCATCTGAAACATATAG
>JBDNFP010000044.1:0-41822 GCA_041689775.1 Spirosomataceae bacterium | reverse complement strand
GAGTTTTCCAGCGACTTGATTTGCTCGTACTTGCTGAGGGCCAGGGCCACGAATTCTGATTCTGTCATGGGGGGGGGCAGGTTTTGGGTGAGTTCAAAACTCAACTTTTTTTCCCTATTTTGCAAAACTGAAATACACCCTATTGTCTTTCACCCGAAGCCAGGTTTCTGTAATAGTGTAGGTCTCCATGAATGATACCGCTAAGGTCACCATCGTTAAGTTCCGTTAGTAGTTTCACCTTTCCTTTTCTGTAACCAACGATCTTCTGATCCGTTTGAAGGAAGTAGGTATCCATAGGTGGGTCGTACTGGACATAGTCAATTTTGGTACGCGGAAAGTTTAGAAGCGGCAGGGGAAGTAAAGTATCTCCTTTGATGGCCCACAACCCTTCATTGTAGGTCAAGATTTGGATGGAGTTGGTATTAGTATTGAAGATTATTTGACCCGTATTATTTTCAGGAATAGTATACTTTTTGAACGTACTACCATCAAAGCGGGCCAGTACGCCTTTGCCTAGTACCTAAATGTACCCGTCATTATCTTCCGCAATGTCAATAACAAGGCCGTTCCAGAGCCCCTGAGCTTCGGTGTAGTTTTCGAATGTTTCTCCGTTGAACTTGCTGAGACCGTACCAGGTACCGCACCACACAAATCCCCGACTGTCTTTCAGAAAACTGATTACCTGGTTTTGCACCAGTCCTTCGCGTACGGTGTATTTCACCAACGGGTATTCTTGGGCCAAGCTTCGCCATCCGCCCAGGAGCAGTAGTGCAACAAGCAAGAACCGGAAGCGGTGGGGCATGGGTAGTGCAGGGTGGTTGTGACAAGGGATTTCCTGACGTAATTTAAAAAAGATTTTATTCGAGCCGAAACCAACTCGCCACTTTTGGTCGTTTTTTCGCATAAACTGCTCGAAAAGGCCTTTGGTTGGTAAAAAGGCACTTTTTTGTTTACCCCAAAAATGCGAAAAGCAATCCACCGAGGTAGATTGCTTTTCGCATTTTGATGTATACAGGCCGGGTACCGGTGGTACTTCTGCTTAGGCGTAGGTATTCAACATCACGGGCATAACCAACATCAGAATATCTTCGTTTTCTTCCTGCTCCACGGGGATAATGAGTCCGGCGCGGTTGGGGGCCGATAGCTCAAAGGTGACGTTTTTACTTACCAGATTACTCAGGATCTCAATTAGGAATTTGGCGTTGAAGCCAATCTCCATGGCGTCACCGTTGTACTCGCACATCAGCTTTTCGTTGGCTTCGTTGGAGTAGTCGAGGTCCTCGGCCGAAATCGACAGATCGTTCAGCGACATTTTAAGCCGAACCTGATGCGTGGTGCGGTTGGAGTAAATCGAAATACGTTTCAACGAATTTAGCATTTCCATGCGGTTGATGGTGAGCGTATTGGGATTATTAGTCGGGATGGCATTTTCGTAGTCCGGGAAGCGTTCGTCGATCAGACGGCAGATCATGCGGATGTTATTAAAACTAAAAAACGCATTCGACGCCGTAAACTCAGCTTTCAGAGGTACATCCTCGGAGGGAAGGCACGATTTCAGTAAGTTCAATGCCTTACGCTGAATAATCATGGAGGTATCGGCCGTTGCCTGAATATCCGTACGACGGTAGCGTACGAGTCGGTGACCATCCGTAGCCACGAAGGTGGCGCTTTCGGCACCGATCTGCACGAATACTCCCGTCATCGCCGGGCGCAGGTCGTCGGTACTCGTGGCAAAAATGGTATTGGCAATGGCCGTGCCGAGAGATGCCGACGAAAAATCCACGGCTTGTCCACGATTCACGCTGGGTGTTTTGGGGAAGTCGATGGGGTTTTCACCCGACAGTTTGTAACGGCCGTTGTCCGATACAATTTCGGTTCCGAAGGTTTCTTCGTCTACGTTGAAAGTAATGGGTTGCTCAGGAAGCCCACGAAGCGTATCGAGTAGAAGCTTGGCCGGTACGGCAATAGCCCCTTTGTCGCCCCCTTCCACTTCGATTTCCGTAATTATAACGGTCTGCAAGTCGGAGGCCGTTACGGTCAGGATGTTTGCTTCTAATTTAAACAAGAAATTTTCCAGTATAGGCACAATTGGATTGGTAGAAACAACCCCATTAATGGCCGATAGCTGTTTGAGGAGCACCGAGGAGGATACAACAAACTTCATAAGATGCAGTAGCTATTTATAAGAATGACTATATTTAGTAAATGTAATTTTAGAACCAACACCTACTTTAATTTTTGGACTAGTTGATTCTGAAAGAGTAAATTAAGATAAAAAAACCGATTTATGGGCCAGATTTTCAATTTTTTTTGTAAAAAACAAAAGTAAGAAAAATAACGAACTCGTCACGCGGGGATTCCGAATTTTCGCTTTCTTAGCCAGTATCGTGCCCCTCCGAAAAGTCCAACCAAGCCCACAGGTAGTACCAGATTGAGCAGCTGCCACCACGAGCGTTCTTCCTGAATCTTGATTTTATCGAGTAGCCGAACGCTGATTTGCTTGTTACGCGCCGTAATCAATCCGGCGGGATCTAGCATGTAGTCGAGCGAGTGGAGGATCAGGTCTTTATTACCAAATACATTTTTGGATACTCGGTCGTACCCAAGCGGCAGGGGAGTGTTCCGCCGGAAATCAAAGTCATTGATCGCAATATCTCCGTCGGAAAATATCAGTACTTTGCCCTCGGAACCAGAAGCTTGAAAAGTAGCCTTGCGCGGATCATTGGGTAAAATCCTGTTCTGAAACAGCGAGGGAAAGGTGCCTTCCAACAATACGCCCGCCATTTTTATTCCTTCTTTGTACTCTTCAGGTTCGGGCTGTTGCCGTGCCTCGTTGTAAGCCACCAATACTGGTGCCGTCAGGGTCTTGGTGTAGGGCGAGGTCATGAGTAGCGGAGTCTTTCGTAGACTTGCGGCTCCCCCCACGGTATCGATCGAACTAAGGTAGCGGGTATAAATAGCATCGGTATTTCGGGTAATCGGGTGCTCGCCGAAGCGGTTGAGCAAAGGATAAAAGCGCCAGGGCAGGGGTTGCAACTGTGGACTTTCGCCCATCGTACCTACGTTGAGCAGCAGCACGCCCGAACTGAGATCTTTGACCAGATCGGTATTGATTCGTGCTCCCCACTTGAAGAACATATCGCTGAGGTTGAGATCGAGGGGTTGAGCAAAAGTCCCTTCCAGACTGATACTATCTACCTTGGCACCATCTAAGAAGAATAGCCCCTTGCCGCCATTGATTACGTATTGGTCAAGCTTGTATTTTTCGTCTTCCGAAAAACTGCGGTCGGGTTTCAGTACCAGCAAGGCACCGAGTCCATCGTACGAGTCAGGATTATTAACATCCAGAAATACATCGTACTTCTGTTGTAAAGTCGCTATCAGGTCAGACAACTGGGCGGGTGGCGTACTGGTATGGCTCACCAGCAGACCCACTCGCTTGCGGGGAGTGGGCAGGAGCGCCCGGATGCCGGAGGCGAGTTCAAACTCCACTCCTTCGTACGATTGGTTGAGTTGCTCCTCGGAAGAGGCGCTCTTGTTACCTTTAAGAAGCTGCACGGGTATCGCCAGAGAATCTACCTGGATAACGGCCCCGGGGAAAATCAGTTTCTCGGTGCGTTTACCCTGTTCATTAGCAAACAGATTGCTCGGAACCAGGCCTGCTTCGATGAGTCGTTGGTACTGTTGCTGGCGTTGCTCTTCGGAAGTAGCCACCGAAGGGTCAATAAACAGGTAGTTGAGGCGTCCGTCGGCGTAGGTCTTAAATTCTTCCAGCGTTTCCCGGGTAGCATTTTCCAGCCGCTCAAAGCCGGGAGGGAAGTCACCCGAAAGGTAGACAGTCACGGATACATCCCGGTCCAGATTCTCTAAGAGTTGTCGGGTTGCGTCAGAAATCGTATAGCGGCCATCCTCGGTCAAATCCCAGCGCAGGGATACGAACGAGGCGAGCCAGTTACTACCAACGAGTGCCAGTAGCAGTAATGTAAGTCGTATGATTCCTTTCTTCATGGGACTAAAACGCTTGGTAGCGCGGCAAAAGTACAAAAAGGCAATTGGCTATCCGAATATCTTCTGATCGGAAATAAACTCCCGATGGGTTTCCAGAAATTCGCAGAACAGCTTTATCTGTTGGACTTGCGTGGAAAAGTCGGTGTTAAGATCGTAATTCTCTTGGTATACCTCCTGAAAATCGGTAATGACGTAGCGGAGCGAGCGGATACCCTTGGGGCGGAGGGCTAGTAGGTAATAGTTTTGATGGTCATCGGCAAAGCGGCCGGGCGTGTAGCGCCCCGTGGTCTTGATATCCACGGCCAATGTGCGGCCAATCACATCCACGTAGCCGTAGAGCAGCACGTCGTCGTGCTGGTACTGGCAATACACCTGCGTTGCTACCATGGGGCGGGGTAATAGCGCCCGGGTTTTCCGGAGAATCTCCGGGTCAAATTGCTCTTCGTCTGTACCCTTGATCACGGCTTCTTCAAACGAAACACCTTTGGCCTGCGCTTCGGACTGCGGCGAGGGTACGCGGTTGATCCGGTCGAGCAAATCTTGCTCACCGAGGTACCCCTTCTGAAAACGAGCGAAGGTATTGAGTAAGGTGGGGTAAAAACGGTAATGAACAGGAGCGGACATAGACGGCTTCTTAGTTTTTCAAGATAAGGTAAACCCCCACGATCAGAAAAACAACTCCGGAGATTCGGGCGAGGTTGATGGGCTGTACATCGAATCCCAACCAGCCGTAGTGGTCAATGATGATGGCCGAAATTAGCTGCCCCGCCACGATGAGACAGAGCATATTGGCTGGGCCAAGGTTGTTTACAATCATGATCACCGAAGTGACGAAAAATGCCCCGAATAATCCGCCGGTAAACTTCCACCAGCTAATTTGCCGGAGGGTATCGAGGGTAGGTACTTCGGAGTTGCTGAATACCGCGTAAGAAATAAGCAGTACGGTGAGCCCACCGGTAAAGGATATAATCGCGGCCAGAATCGGGTTGTCAATCGAGAGGCGAAGTTGAGAGTTTACACCGGATTGGGTGGTGTTGGCGATACCCAGCAAAAAGGCAACGAGAATGAAAATCCAGTTCATGACTTGGGGGCGTTCGTGATTATTGTTTTAGTTGGTTCATTTCATCCGGGTCGATGCTACCATAATGGTGGTACACCCGGAGTATAATAGCAAGGGCCACAGTAACCTCGGCCGCCGCCACCACAATCACAAAGAGCGCAAACAGCTGCCCCCTCAACAGAACAGGATCGTGACGACTAAAAGCGACGAGATTGAGATTGACGGCATTGAGCATAAGTTCCAGCCCGATCAGCATTCCGATGGTATTGCGCTTGGTAACCACCACCGCAAGACCAATGCTAAAAAGCGCCGCTGCTACAATCAGAAAGTGGTAGAGGGGTATAACGTTTTGCATCAGGAAGGATTACGGTTAAAAGCCAGATAGGTTGCGCCTACGAGTGCGACCAGAAGTAATATTCCGGCGATTTCGAAGGGTAGTAAATGGCTGGTCATGAGCTCAACGCCGAGGGTACGGATGGTAGACCGGCTATTCAATGGTTCGACGCTGTTCAGGGTAAAGGTAGCGTTGAAAATGGTAGTCAGTAACACAAAAAACAAAGAACCACTTACCAGAATACCCCATACCTGCCGTTTGGCCGAAATTTTCACCAGATTGGGGGTTTGGGAGTTGTTGCTTTTATCCGGAGTACGGGTAAGCATAATGCCAAAGATCAAGAGTACCAAAATACCCCCTACGTATACCATGAGCTGGGTAACGGCCAAAAAATCGGCTCCTGATAATACAAAAAGAGCGGCTACGCCCAACAACGCCAGAAATAACGCGAAAGCTGCGTACATCAGGTTTCGGCTCAGGAGTATAAATAGTCCAGATCCGATGGCTAGTGCCGAGAAAAAGTAGAATGCGGCTAGTTCCAAGGTAGTTAGCTGTTAGGTAGTTCGTCTTTTGGTAGTTTAGGTTTCATGTTAGGCCGAAATGCTGGTTTTGGCTTCTCCGCTGGGGTAGTTTCTTTGCTTTTTGCTTCGGTTTCAGCAGGTGGCGTTGCCTTTGGCTTCATGCCGGGCCGGAACGCTGGTTTAGGATTCTCAGTTGGAGTGGCATCCCCACTTTTTGCTTCGGTTTCGGCGGGTGGCGTTGCCTTTGGCTTCATGCCGGGCCGGAACGCTGGTTTAGGATTCTCAGTTGGAGTGGCATCCTCGCTTTTTGCTTCGGTTTCGGCGGGTGGCGCTGCCTTTGACTTTATGCCAGGCTGGAATACTGGTTTTGGTTTTTCCGCTGGAACAGTATCCTCGCTTTTTACTTCGGTTTTGGCGGGTGGCGTTGCCTTCATGCCGGGCCGAAACGCTGGTTGTGCGGGCTTGGGCTTCACCCCAGGGCGAAACGCTGGCTTAGGTTTCTCTGTCTGAGCGGCCTCCTCGCTTTTTGCTTCGGTTTCTGCTAGTAGTGGAGCTTTCGGTTTTATACCAGGCCGGAAGGTAGGCCGTGGTTTATCGGCCGGAGCTACCTCTTCGCTCTTGATAGCTGGTTGGGCTTTGGCCGCGGCTTTTAGTTCTTCTTTCTCTTTCTGGAATTGCTCCAGTAGTCCCTTCTTCTCTTCGGCCTCGGCGGGTGTGAGGTTGCCGTACTCATACACCATATCCCGCACATCGAATTCACTGTAATCGAATGTCTTGGTCATGGTGAGGCATTCCGTGGGGCAAACGGTAGTACACAGGCCGCAGTAACAGCACTTGGCCATGTCTATATCAAACTTAGCGGCGTATAAGCGGATCGGCGAGCCATCGGATGCTTTGCCAACTTCATCAATGGCCCTGATGGGCTCAATCTCAATGCAGTCTACGGGACACACCTTGGCGCATTTGTCGCACACAATGCAGTCGTCCATCTCGTTATTCAGCCGGTAACGCCCGATGTCAGGGATGGGGATAGTCTCGAAAGGGTACTGAATCGTTACCATGCCGTCGGCTTGCTCGAAAAATGAGTCAAGTCGTACGTCACCGGGCATGCGTCGCTTACGGGCGGCCCAAAGGTGCCTCATCGTTAGGCTCATACCTTTGGCCGTGGCACGTATTCCGTCGGCTATATCTTTGAAATAACTTGATGGCATAGAGTTAATCTACTGTTCCTACAAAAGTAGTAGTTTATTATACATATACTCCCTTCATCAGTTCAGTAAGCTCCTGCTGTACTGATTGGGTCTTGTCGATATTATACCAGCGCTGAATATCAGCCTGAAACTCTGGGTAGGGTTTCGTTGGGTTGGCCTTGTAGGTCAAATACAACGCCTGCAACTCTTTAGGCCGTGGTCCCCAGGTGAATAATTCGGTTCCGTTGGCGTCGAGCGCAATTAGCTTGGGTATCGATTTTCCACCATTCGTCAGGTAGGCATCCATGATTTCGGGATGCTCGTCGCGCAGTAACAGCCGAAGGGTGATGCTTGGGTTGAGAATAGCCAATTTTGCCATGACCGGGATATTCTGAGCCGCATCGCCGCACCAGGCTTCGGTCAGTACATACCAAGTTTGCGGGGCATCAATCGTAAAAGCCAGTTGCTGCAAATCAGGGTTCAGGTGGGTAGTCTTATCCAGCCGATGCATCCGAAACTGATTTAGCCTTGTATATTCTGCCAGTTCTGGAGTTTGGGTGGGACCAGTCGTTTTCTTGTCAATAACAAGTTGATCCATCAAGGTCAGGTACTTTTCATAGGTATATGCCTGGCCAATGGTGGCAGGAGTAAATACGGTATTTTGCGAAATCATTATTCTTACTTTTTTATTTACAAAACCACCCCTTTGCTGGCTTAGTTCATACTTTTCGCTTCAAATAGGTGGAATAGTCAACCTGCCGGGCGTCGTAGTCTTCAAACATCAGAGGCGAAGTCAATAAAAAATCGGCCGTTGCCCGGTTGCAGGCCATTGGGATATTCCAGACCACGCATAGCCGGAGCAGCGCCTTGATGTCGGGGTCGTGGGGCTGGGCAGCCATTGGATCCCAGAAAAACACCAGCATATCAATCCGCCCTTCGGCAATCATGGCCCCGATCTGCATATCACCTCCCAAGGGACCACTCAAAAGCTTCGTTACAGACTGATCGAGAGTTTCTTCAATCAGTTTCCCGGTAGTGCCCGTACCAAACAACTGGTGCCGCGAGAGTGTCGTGCGGTTGTAGTAGGCCCAATCCATCATTTCGGTTTTCCGGTTATCATGAGCGACGAGGGCAATGCGTTTTCTGGATAGTATTTTTCGGGCTTCCATAGGGATTAGGGTGATTAAGTAGCAGTTAGCTATTAGATTTTATCTTTTTATGGTATTGATTATCAGTTTATTATATTAAATATCAGCAAGAATTTAATGCAAGCTAATTCTGCTTGATTACCCTACAATTTAGTAAAACTGTACGTATTTATTTCAAGTACTTAAAAGGTCTGACGGCAGACAGCTACTTTCCACTTGTCAACTTTTCTTTCAAAAATCCCAGGTACTTGTGCGCCAGTACTTCCCGGTCAAAATGAGTTTGGGCGTAAGTGTATCCATTTTGGCCCTGCCGTGCCAGTATTTCCGGATGAGACAGGTAAAACCGGATTTTTTGTGCAAAGTCGGCGGGGTTTTCTGGCTCCACAAATTGCCCGGCTTGTGCTTCTTCCACGAGTGTACGCGATACGCCATCTATGGCCATCAGTACCGGTTTTTTACACGAAAAATAGTCGAAAGTTTTGTTGGAGTACACCGTTTTGAAGGTCGCCACATTTTTGAGAACGGAGGTACCCATTTCGGATGCTAGTATGTATTTGAAAACCTCACGCTTGGGTACGGAATCGATAAAGCGCAGGTTGGTCAGGCCACGTTGCTGAGCGTCGGCTACCAGACTCTTTTTTTGCATACCATTGCCAATAAGCAAGAACAGAACGTTGGTGTCGTGTAGCAATTCCGCGGTATCAAGTACCTGCACGAGGTGGTTGGCCACGCCGTGGGCACCTACGTAGGTGATCACAAATTTGTCTTCCAGATGATGTTCCCTACGAAACTGATCTCGATTAAATGTGGTCAGTAGCTCTTTGGAGAGGGCAAAGTCGGCGGCGTTGGGAATGAAAATGATTTTCCCGGCGGGGATATGCTTTTTCTGAACCAAGGCGTCACGAAAAGCGGGGGTCAAAACGTTGATCAGGGTAGCCTTTCGGTATACGTACCCTTCAAACCAATAAGCAAACCGGATAATAAACTGATTAGTCAACACCCCGGTATCGATGGCCGACTCGGGCCATAAATCACGTACTTCAAAAACAAAGGGTGTCCGTTTCCACCAGGAAAGTACCACCGCCGTAATACCCACAAACAAAGGAGGTGAAGTGACCATAATAACGTCGTAGGGGTCTTTGGCAAGACGAATCCCCCCCAGAATACTGGAAAATGTAAAGGAGAAGTAGGCCCAGAGCCTTCCGAGAAAGTTGCTATTGTAGCTCTCCGAAACGTGACAGCGTATTACCCTGACTCCGTCGCGGTTGGTACTTTGGTGGAAGTACTGCCCTTTGTATTGGTCAGACTCGCCACCCATGTAGTGAACCATCCCGGCTAGTACCGTCACTTCGTGCCCGGCCTCGGTCCAAACGCGGCTCATTTCGTTCCATCGGGAGCCTCCGCTATCATTATCTTCCAGGAAAAACTGGTGTATCAGCAAAATTCGCATCGATACGAAGTTAGGCGGTGGCGATCAGTAATCAGGTTATTTCAGCTAGTATTATTGGGTAATTTCCTTGATTTCTGTTTTCAAGTACCGCTCACTCGTCGTAAATACGATGCGTTTAGTTGCCTCCTTTTGACCATACTTTTCGGAATACCAGCCCTCGGTTGTAGCAGGGGATATTTCCTCGCCGGATTGGGTGAAGGCTTTCACGCTGTACCCTTTCAAAAACGCCCCGTTCGGATGCCACAGTTGATGCATCGGTAAATCTGAAGAGGCGTTATGAAGCCAGTCTTCGATAATCCACTGGGCTTTACCTTCTACCTTCGTAACCCGGCGACTATGAATAATACCGTCTCCGGCTTGTTGAAATCCGGTGCATTCCCCTTCAAAGAAGCGTAGCCTATTCTGAAACCAGCCCGCCCGACTTTGCGTAATCCAGTCATACCACATGAAGCGTTCCCCTTTGCGCATTTGGTCAAACTCTCCTAACATCACGGTATTGTGAGAAGCCGTGCCGGCAAAGTAGCGCGTCCAGCGTTCGTCGGTATTGTAGAGATATGATCCCGCATCCCGCATGATATTTTCTCCTCCTACCCAAATATCAAGGTGCAGGTTATCGGCCTGAAAAGGGCGGTCTTTGTAGCGGCCGCATCGCAAAAAGGTGAGGGTTCCTTGTTCACGAAGTAGGTAGTACCCTCCGTTATCAAAGGAGTAAGCCCCGTCGGCAACCGGCTCTTCGATTGCATGGCTGGGAGCTACTCCTAGCCAGTGTGAATCCTCATCCCACAAGCCCGGTTCGTACAACTGCTCCTGCCCAAGTACTCCCGCCAGCGCATTGAGTTGAGGACGGTAATTTCGGAAATGACATTCGTTCAAAGGAAAGAAAAGCGCGCCGTCGTTGGTACCGTAGTTTGGTAGCCAGCCCGTAGTAGTATCCTGACATACCCGTAAAAAATGGAGGGAGCCTTTGGCTCGCTCGTACACCACGGGAGCCCAGCGCTCTCCGTTGAGGTGGGCCAGCTGAATACCCCAGCTGAGTAGCTGAATGACTACCCGGTGATAGTTCATCGAGAATTGCAGAAAAGTGCCATCCTTGTAAATCTGGTAGGCTACTTCCTGCTCAAACCATACTTTCCCTTGTTCTTTCCAACGGGTACTTTCCGGGAAAAAGGGATAAAGAAGCCCGATAAGGTACAGGGTCAGTGTTTCGGCCAGGGCGTGGTTGTTGCGAACTGCCTTGCGTGAAAACTGAATATTGGCCTCCACGTGCCGTATCTGCCAGTAAATGCTGTGAATAATATGGCTGAATCGCTCCGGAGTGAGGGTGGGTGAGTCGCGGTAGTAGTTCAGGGCGAACGTCCAGTTAAGCACCCTAAGCGATATTTCCTGGCTACACCGCCAGTTGGGACCGCAGTTAATGGGGTTAGCTTCAATCCAACTCTCTATTTCAGAAAACACCGTTTTGGACTGATCTTTCTGAAAGTGATGATTGTACCGAATAAGATCATACAGAAATGTAAAACGTGACTTTTCCCAAACGTACTTGATATCCCCGGCCTCGGGCGAGAAATCCAGAATTTTGGTCCAGTGTTTTGTTACATCGTAGCGATAACCGGTAGTAGGATTGGTCAGCCAGTCTTTGACCTCATACTCCTTGGTACTAAAAAAAGTCAGTCGGCTCTGTTGTAATGCCTGTACGCGCTGCTTGAGATTAGATAGGGCAGTCGTTTGGGTACGAATACCGGGAAAAGCAAAGAACCGGACGGGTAGTTGCTTCCATTCTTTCAACGAACTAAACTCCTGAAAAGCAGGCTGTACGGGAAAGCGCTTTTTTAGTAATCCCGAACGACGTTCTAATTCGTACCCTATCCGAAAGACAACGTAGCGAAAGCCCATATTTTCGAATAGTTGGAAGGCATTTTTTAAATTTTTGAGCATGTGTAAGTGATTTTAAGAGTTAAAGCTAATGTACCGTTATCCATTCATTTCGTTTCAAGCTCTCCACCGCAGCTAGCGTAGCCCGCGTAGTGTTGAAGATCTCGTTGAGTGGGATTAGGCTATCGCCTCCGCTGTGTACCGATTCCAGGAGTAGCCGGAACTGCTCCTGATGACCTTTGTCTTGCGACGTTTTGAGTTTAGAAAATCCTTTGAATCCGTAGCCCCGGAGCGTACGAAAGTTATCCAGAATAAGGGTCCTGTCCTGCGAATATACCTCTACTCGTTCCTTGGAGTACGCTTTACTACCGTTGGCAAAATAGTTAATGACTCCCGTGGAGCCATTGGCGTAGCGAAGTAGGATATTGGCGTTGTCCGTTGTTTCGGTAGGGTGTTGCCCCATGGCGTTCATGCAAACGGCGGTGACGCTGCTTCCCGTCAGGTAGGAAATTAGGTCAATAAAATGGCAGGCTTCGCCCAAAATACGACCGCCACCCACGGCCCGGTCATGGACCCACGAGTTGGCCGGAATAAAGCCCGCGTTCATGGTCGCTACTACGTTCATGGGTGCGCTACCCAGCAATGACTTCATTTTTTGAGCGTGGGGTGAGAAGCGGCGGTTAAAGCCAACGGTTAATGATAAGGCCGGGGAGTTATGGGTGAAGTACGCCTCAATATCTTCCAGTTCTTCGGGATGGATCGCGAGCGGTTTCTCCACAAACACGTGCTTTTGATGCCGTAAGGCTTCCAGTACTAACCGGGCGTGCTGATCGTGGCGGGTAGTAATCAGTACCAGATCTACCTCATTGTCTTGCAGAATCTGATGGTAGTTGGTGGTACTGTGGGCGATATTGTGCTTTTGGGCCAGAGCCGTACTCGATAGTCCGTTGGCGCTGGCAATGTACTTAATAGAGGCTCCTTTAAGTACCGGGAGCATCGTCATTTTGGTAAAATTCCCCGCCCCGATGATACCTACTACGCCCTTCCGACCTGTAAATGAAACTTCTTGATGACGCACGGAAGCTAGTTGGGTACTTTGCTCCGGGTAGGCCAGGAGAGAGGCGATGGCTCCGGTACTGCCCATGTATCCGTAAATACGATCGTATTCTTCCAGGGGTACTACCTCCGTAATGAAGGGCTTCACATCCAACAGCCCGGTAGAGAGGAGTTGCAAGATCGACTGGAAATTACGGTTCTCGGTCCAGCGAACGTACGGGAGGGGGTAGTCATGCCCTTTTTGCTCGTAGTCATCGTCGTAGCGGCCCGGCCCGTAAGAGCACGATACCTGAAAGGTCAGCTCTTTTTCGTAAAACTCGGCTCGACTAATGTCCAGTCCGACTACCCCAACCAAGACAATCTTTCCGTGCTTGCGCGACATCCGGGCGGCCTGAGAAATAATATCATTGTTTTTGGCCGACGCGGTAATGATCACTCCGTCGGCGCCGATTCCTCCGGTCAGGTCTTCTACCAGTTTTACTGGGTCATCGCCCCGGAGAGGATTACAGGTAATGATTCCTTTGGCCCGGGCTATTTCGAGTTTAGACTCATCGAGGTCTACCCCCACCACCCGGCAGCCGTTCAGTCGGAGTAGCTCCGCTGTCAGGAGTCCGATCAGGCCGAGGCCTACCACTACCACGGTTTCCCCTAGGGTTGGGTTTAGTAAACGAATACCCTGCAGGCCAATGGCGCCGATCACGGTAAAAGCGGCCTCATCGTCGGAAACAGAATCCGGGATCTTAGCCACCAGGTTGCGGGGCACGCATACTACTTCGGCGTGGGGGCCGTTGCTTGCCACGCGGTCGCTGAGTTGTATATCTTTTACCCCTTCTCCTACCGCAATGACCTTACCGACGTTGCAGTAGCCAAGGGGGAGGGGTTGTTCCAGTTTATTAAAAACGGCTTCCATGGTAGGGAATAAACCATCTGATTTAACCTTATCCCACACCATCTTTACCTTATCGGGTTGCTGACGGGCTTTATCCAGCAAACTAGCCTTGCCGAACTCAACCAGCATGCGCTCCGTGCCGAGGGATACGAGGCTTCGGTGGGTCTGAATGAGCACACTTCCGCGTTTTACCTGCGGAGCGGGCACTTCTTCGAGTTTGGTTTCTCCGTTTTTAAAATTTTGGATGAGTTGTTTCATAGCACGCGAGTGTGTTTGCTTTCCGCCTGATGAGAACAGCTAGTTGGGGCGAACCGTACGTTTACGAGGCAAATACAAACGCAAGGTACGATAGAAGGCATAAAAAAAACGAATTGCCAAAGCGATCGGTTTTTTAGGGGGGGGTAGGCAAACGGGCAGGGCGAACGTCAACGATGCTCAATTATTAGGTAAAAATCCCTACTATGCCCTGTATGCTTACTAGTAGGCTTTTGTCCTTTGCTAGGTACACAATACCGTGTAGATTTTTTTAGAGTATACTTACACTAAGTGCAGACACATTATGCCTAAATCATGTTTTCGGCATGTGGCATCACTATTTTTCGTAGTTTTGCATAGATGACAAGGATACTGCACTTGATATTGGCTACCTACCTGCTGGCTTTCTCCGGGATTCCCAGCCAGGAAATGCACGAACTTTTCGGCATCAAGGCAATGACGGCGCATTTCCACGAACACGAAGAGCAACACGAACATGAGGATGCCGCTCACGGGATGAACTTTCTCGATTTTCTGTACTTGCATTACGCCGACGAAACGCACAAGAATTCCGAGGGACATGAGAATCTGCCTTTCCATCACAATCACCAGGGTGTGGTCGTAAATTATTTTATTTCACCGGCCACCAGTTTGGTGCCGAAACCGGCTACCGCTTCCTTGGCTGTGAAATCCCCCGTTTTCTTCGAATCCCGGTTCTTGTCCCCGTTCGTCTACTCCATCTGGCAACCGCCCAAGTTCTGACAATTTAATTTCTGGTATTTACATTCCCTCCCGCCGCGCCTGGTACGCACAGCGGAAGGGTTGGTATATTCTGCCTATCTTAAATTGCTCAAAATGCTTGACCGAATCATTTATTTTTCCATTCACAATAAGCTGATTGTCGGGGCTTTTACGCTGGCTCTAATTGCTTGGGGAAGTTATTCGATTACCCAACTGCCCATCGATGCGGTGCCGGACATCACCGATAACCAGGTCATGGTCATTACCGTCAGCCCCACTTTGGCCGCCCAGGAAGTGGAGCGGCTCATCACGTTTCCGGTCGAACAGACCATGGCCAGCATCCCCGAAATCGAGCAAATGCGCTCTTTTTCCCGCTTCGGCCTGTCAATCGTCACCATCGTCTTCAAGGAGAAAACCGACATCTACTGGGCCCGTCAGCAAATCAGCGAACGGCTCACCGAAGCGGGAAAGCAGATACCAAAGGGCGTGGGCATCCCGGAGATGGCCCCCGTTACCACGGGTCTGGGCGAAATATACCAGTATGTCGTTCATGCCGAAAAAGGGTACGAAGACCGGTACGATGCCATGGAGCTCCGCACCATTCAGGATTGGATCGTCAAGCGTCAGCTGCTCGGAACCCCGGGCGTAGCCGAAGTGAGCGGATTTGGCGGTTACGTGAAAGAGTACGAGATCGCGGTTGATCCCGATCGGCTCAAAAGCATGGGAGTGTCCATAACCGACATTTTCACGGCACTGGAAAAAAATAACCAGAATACGGGTGGGGCCTACATCAATCGAAACCCGACTGCCTATTTCATCCGTAGCGAGGGGCTGGTGAAAAACTTGGATGAGATCGGCAAAATCGCCGTAAAAAACAATGGTCGGACGCCTATATTTATCCGGGACTTGGCCACCGTGCGCTTCGGCAGCAGCATCCGCTACGGGGCCGCCACCCGCAACGGCGAGGGGGAAACGGTGACCGGGATTGTGATGATGCTGAAGGGTGCCAATTCCTCCGAGGTAATCGACAACGTCAAGCAGCGCATCGAGCAGATCAAGAAGACCCTCCCGGAAGGGGTTACCATCGAGCCGTTCCTGGATCGGCAGAAGCTGGTGGACAATGCGATCCAGACCGTGGCCAAGAACCTGATCGAAGGGGCACTTATCGTGATCTTCGTTCTCATCCTTTTCCTAGGCAATCTCAGGGCTGGCCTGGTGGTTGCCTCGGTCATCCCACTTTCGCTGCTGTTCGCCCTTGCCATGATGAATCTGTTCGGTGTATCAGGTAACCTGATGAGCCTGGGGGCGATTGATTTCGGGCTGATTGTCGATGGGGCGGTCATCATTGTGGAAAGCATCCTGCACCGCATACACGACCGCTTCGATAACCGTAGCGGGGTGGTCCGGCTGACTTCGGGTCAGATGGACGAGGAGGTGTACCAGGCTTCGGCCAACATCCGTAATTCCGCTGCCTTCGGGGAAATCATCATCTTGATCGTGTACCTGCCCCTGTTGGCCCTGGTTGGAATCGAGGGGAAGATGTTCCGCCCCATGGCGCAGGCCGTTTCCTTCGCGATCTTGGGGGCTTTCCTGCTTTCCCTGACCTACGTGCCCATGATGGCGGCGCTGGGCCTGAGTCGGAACACCCGCCACAAAACCAATATCTCCGACCAGATGATGCTTTTTTTTCAGCGGCTGTACACCCCCGTGCTTCAAAGGGCCATGCGCTGGAAAGGGATCGTCGTTCTGCTGGCGGCGGCGCTTTTCGGCCTCAGCCTGTTTGTCTTCTCGCAACTGGGGGGCGAGTTCATCCCCCAGCTCGACGAGGGCGACTTTGCGGTCGAGACTCGGGTGATTACGGGAAGTTCCATCGACCAGATGCTTGACGTCTCCCAGAAAGCCCAAAAGATAATCCTCCGATTTCCCGAGGTAAAGCAAGTTGTAAACAAGATCGGATCGGGGGAAATTCCCACCGATCCCATGCCGATCGAGGCGGGAGACATGATGATTATTCTTAAGGACAAATCCGAGTGGACGACCGCCTCCTCGCGCGAGGAGTTGGCCGAAAAAATGCAGCAGGCGCTGGCGGTGATTCCCAACGCGACGTTCGGCTTCCAGCAGCCCATCCAGATGCGCTTCAACGAGTTGATCACCGGTGCCAAGCAGGATGTGGTCATTAAAGTTTATGGGGAGGATTTGGACGCGCTTTCGCAACTGGCCACCCGGATTAGCACCTTGATCCGGGGAGTGGCTGGCGTGCAGGACCTGTACACCGAGGAAATCACCGGCCAGCCGCAGATCCAGGTAGACTTCAACCGCGACAAGATCGCCCTGTATGGACTGAGTATAGACGCCGTGAACCAGGTCATCAGAACTGCCTTTGCGGGCGAACAGGCGGGATTGGTTTACGAAGGCGAAAGGCGGTTCCCCTTGGTGGTGCGACTGGATACAACGAATCGTCAGGATATCGGGGACGTGCGCAACCTTTTCATCGATACGCCTTCCGGCCAGCAGATTCCCCTACACGAAGTGGCCCGGGTGGAATACCAGGAAGGTCCTAACCAGATCCAGCGCGACGACGCCAAACGCCGGGTGACGCTGGGCTTCAACGTGCGCAGCCGCGACGTGCAGAGCATCGTCGGCGACATCCAGCTCATTCTCGACCGGGACCTGCGGTTGCCTGTGGGCTACTACGTCACGTACGGCGGTCAATTCGAGAATCTGCGGGCCGCCAAGCAGCGGCTATCCATTGCGGTTCCGGTAGCTTTGGTGCTCATCCTGCTCCTGCTCTACTTCACCTTCCATTCCCTGCGGCAAAGCTTGTTGATTTTTAGCGCCATTCCGCTGTCTGCCATCGGGGGAGTCTTCTCACTATATTTCCTGGGGATGCCTTTCAGTATTTCGGCAGGAGTGGGCTTCATCGCCCTATTCGGCGTGGCTGTTCTAAACGGAATCGTGTTGATCGGTGAATTTAACCGGCTTGAGGGGGAAGGCGTGGCCGACATTCGACAGCGGGTGATCCAGGGTACCCGGACCCGGCTACGGCCGGTTTTGATGACCGCTTCCGTGGCTTCTTTGGGCTTTCTGCCGATGGCGCTTTCCCAGAGTTCAGGGGCGGAAGTCCAGCGCCCGCTGGCCACGGTGGTCATCGGCGGCTTGATCTCGGCCACCCTTCTGACCCTGATCGTGCTGCCCGTGCTCTACATGTATGCAGATTCCTGGAAGGCGGGGCGAACAAAAGGTACCGTCATTGCGGCGGGCCTAGCAGCTTTGATAATGTTAATCCCCGTTGCGTCCCAGGGCCAAACGCTGAGCCAGAGTAACCCGCCCGTTTCCGGGCGTACGCTCTCGCGGGATCAAGCCATCGGGGAGGCTCTGAGAAACAGCGGCAGTATGAAGATCTCCGCGTACGAAACCGACCGGGAGCGAAAGCTAAGGGAGGGGGCGGTCAATCTACCCAGGACCGAATTCCTTTTCTCCCAGGGTAATATCAACAGCCAGGAGCAGGACAACTCGTTTGGCGTAACCCAGCGACTGGCCTTCCCGACCGTTTACGGCAGTCAGCGTAGGCTCGCTCAGGCCCGGGTCAAGGTCAGCCAGCTACAAGAGGCGGTCCGCCGCTACGAGCTTGTCCGGAGCGTGCGAACCGCCTACGTCCGGGTGGTTTATTTCAAAGCCAAAGACTTGCTCCTCCGGCAACAAGACAGCATCTATAGCGAGTTGGAGACCGCCAGTGCGCTGCGCTACCGGTCAGGCGAAACCAACCGTCTGGAGAGCGTGACGTCCCTGGCCCAAGCCCTCGAAGTAAGGAACCTGATCCGGCAGAACCAAGCCGACCTTAATATGGCTAGCCAGCAACTGCAAACTCTGCTCAACACTACGGATCCGATCACCACCGTCGAAGGGAGCCTTACCAAACAAATATTGGACTTTCCCTCGTCTGGCGGCGCAGTGCTGGGGCAAAACCCGACGCTACTGTACCTGAGACATCAGATCAAAATCAACGAGCAGCAGACGGAACTGGAAAAGCAGAAGAAGCTGCCGGAATTCCTGCTGGGGTACACCAACCAATCGTTCCGGGGGGTGCAGATCGCGACGGGAAACCAGGAGATCTTCACGCTCGGCGACCGGTTTTCCGTCTTTCACTTGGGAATGTCGGTCCCGCTGCTGCCCGGCGGCTACCGCGCCCAGGCCCAGGCCGCCAAAATTGCCGAACAGGTAGCCCACACCCGGCTGGAATACGAAAGTACCCTGCTGTCGGGGGAGCTGCTGATGCTTTTGCAGGAGTACCGGAAGAATCTCAGTGCGGTGGAATATTACGACGCCCTACCGCAGGCCGAACTTATCACCACGCAGGAGCGGAGAAACCTCCTACACACAGTTTCTTCAGAGCATGACGGTGGCCAGCCGGATCAAATCCGGTTACCTCGATAAACTCTATGCCTACAACCTGACCGTTGAGACCCTCGAAGCCCTGGCAAGCATCCAATTAACGACCAACGATATTAAATGATTCTAATCATGAATTACCTAAAAAAAACATCATCAGTGATCCTCGTCCTGACGCTTCTCGTGGCCTGTAGCCAGAATCAGACAGCAGACGAGGAAGGGCCGGGCGAGCCAACGGTAGCCACCGAAAGCAAAGCGGCCTCGCCCGACCAAGTCAGCCTCACTAACGACCAATACGTGATGGCGGGCATAGGGACGGGAAAAGTGGAAGAGCGCAACCTGAACGCCACCGTCAAGGTAAGCGGCATCATCGACGTCGAACCCTCGAGCGTGGTTTCCGTTTCTGCTCCTTTTGGCGGATACCTCAAAAGTGCGGGATTGCTCCCCGGCCAATCCATCAGGAAAGGGCAGGTTATTGCCACGCTGGAAAATCCTGAATTCATCACTATGCAAGAGCAATATTTGGAAAACAGTAGCAAGCTGAAGCTGCTTCAGCAGGAGTTTGAACGGCAGCAACTGCTGAGGCGGGAGGAAGTTAATTCGGCCAAGACCTTCGAGCAGATTTCTTCGGACTTGCAGGTAATGCGGGCCCGCGTCAGCGCCTTGGACGCGAAACTAGCGATGGCAGGAATCAGCAAAAAGGGACTGGATGAGGGTAAGGTATCTGGCGCCGCTCAGCTGTACTCTCCGATCAACGGCTATGTCAGGACGAGTAATGTGAATCCGGGCAAGTACGTCAATCCGACGGATATCCTCTTTGAGCTGGTCAACCGAAATGAGCTGCACTTGGCGCTCAACGTCTTCGAGAAGGACATCGACCAGGTCAGGGTCGGGCAGACTGTGCGCTTCGGCCTGGCCAGCGAAACCTTGGCCGAGCGTACCGCCACCGTTTTTCTGATCGGGCAGGCCACCGCCGAAGGCGGTATGATACCTGTACACGGCCATTTGACAAAAGTGGGAGGTTCGGGCCTGCTGCCGGGCATGTACGTGAAGGCCTGGATTGAAAGAAAGAGCCGGGCTGGGTACGCCTTACCCACTGAGGCGGTGGTGCAGTTCGGGGGGGAAACGTATGTCTTCGTCCAGACCGGGCGGACGGAAGCGGGATACGCCTACCGGATGGTGCCCGTGAAGACGGGAGTCCAGGAAGGCGGCCTGACGGAAGTGATCCTCCCCGCCGCCGTTTCCGCGAAGGATGCGGTCTTCGTTATTAAAGGCGCGTACGCGGTCCTATCAGCCTTGCTCAATGCCGGGGAAGAGAAATAAGGCCAACCGGGAAAATAATCTTACAATTCAATTTATCAACTAATCCTAATTAACAATTTCATGAGAAGAATTCTCATTTATTTCCGCTCTATCACTTGGTGTATTGACAGCATGTTCAAGTGAATCAGAAAAAGGCACCCACGAGCACGAGGACGACCGTGTCCACGCTGACCACCCGGATTCAACTAAAGCGACGGTTGCACCCGCCGACACGACCGCTCATGGGCACAGCCATGACAGGACGGGAGGGCATGGAGATGAAGCCGATACAACGGCCCATTGACACAGCCACGACCGGCCCTAACCAAACGAATGAATTATTCCTGATTAATGGCGGGGTCAATCGGTTCTATGCATCGGTTGACCCAAAGCCCCATTCCTTCTAACCCCACTCAATATGAACTATAAAAACCTGTTTCGTTTCGCTTTGGCGCTGCTGCTGATTGTTGCAGGCAGCGCCGTTTTTGCCCATGGTGTGGATGAGAAAACCAAAGCTTTTTTGGTGGGTAACGAAGGCGCCGCCTTCATACCCTTCCTGTACATCGGGGCCAAACACATGATCACCGGCTACGACCACATTCTGTTTCTGGTGGGCGTGATCTTCTTCCTTTACCGTCCCAAAGATATTCTGATCTATGTCAGTTTCTTCACCTTAGGCCACAGCCTGACGCTGTTACTGGGTGTGCTGGGTAATATTTCAATAAACGCTTACCTGATCGACGCCATCATCGCCTTTTCAATTGTGTACAAGGGTTTCGATAATTTGGGTGGGTTTAGGAAAATAGTGGGCTTTCAGCCCAATATGAAGGCGGCCGTATTGATTTTCGGGCTATTCCACGGATTCGGACTAACTAGTAAGCTGCAGGATTTTGAGATGGGGCAAGACGGGCTGCTTGCCAATCTGATTGGATTCAATATTGGGGTCGAGATAGGCCAGTTCATTGCCCTGTCTTTTGTCCTTTTACTGATTAGTGCCTCGAGGCACTTTGAAAGCTTTAAACGGTTCTCTACCCTGACCAATACCCTTTTGATGACCGCCGGTTTCGTATTAATCGGCTACCAACTAACCGGTTATTTTACTAAATAAAAAGCACTTAAAATGAAAGATATGAATCCGTCTCTCCTAACAAGAGGCCAAATTTTGAAAGCTACGCTTGGCGCCCTTATTTTAGGTATATTACTGTTTGTGATCGCCGTCCTACCCGCCGAATACGGATCCGATCCGCTTGGTACGGGAAAACTACTGGGATTCAGTCGTCTTTATCGGCCTAATGACCCTGTTTCCACCATTGGAGGTAGTGCGCCGCAAGCTTATCCGCCCTTAAAACTGGAAGAACTTGGTTCGGGACCGGATGTCCCTATGCCGAAGGAAGCCCAAAACCCAGCTCCGGCCCGGCAATTCGAGCAGCGGCAGGATAGCATAACGATACTGATTCCGGCGGGAAAGGGGCTTGAATACAAAATGAATATTCTCAAATACGGAACGGTAAAATACGAGTGGATTACCGGTCAGGGCATCCTGTATTTTGATTTTCACGGGGAGGTAAAAGAAGCCAACCCTGGCAAAGATGTCTTCTTTGAAAGCTACACGGCTGCTTACTCAAACAACATGATTGGTACTTTTCTGGCCCCGTTTGAAGGTAGGCACGGCTGGTATTTTAAAAACAAAGGCGAAACAGACATTGTGGTAAGCCTACGTTTAAGTGGTCAGTATACCTTATAAAGCTAATGGGCATGACGACAGCATCAAGCTTGGCTTTATGGTTATTCCCGCTTGTTTGACGATTTATTTCCTACCTTGAACTCCTAAGCTTAAGGCATAGTTCTTGTAGTCCATAACCCATAATTTCTGACTTATGAAACGACGCAAATTGTTGCCGCTCGCCGACCTGATCCGCGATCTGGCCCCGGGAATAGTTCTTTTTCACTAAGTCTGAAATGTGGTACCCTTGTTCTAGTGTTAGCGATCCTCCGTTGCGGTACTTCATGTTTTTTTAGAGTTTGGTAATCCAAAAGTAGGAAGTTTTCCGGCGCAGCTTTTCTCCCGGGCTCAGGTCCTGAACCCGGGAGTTTTTTTTAGCCGTTACGTTTATTACTTGAATCCGAGTTTAAGGTATTTTATTTATTCTGAAATGGTAATGAAACGCTTAACTTTTCCCAACTCATCCGAACTATCCCTTTATTTTTACCCTCCGGCACGACTTTGTAGGTAAGCGATTCGGTTAGGTCTGTTTGAATCATGGGTTTCACTTTCAGCCGAATAATATCGTGTTCAGCAGTATAGTCATCGGCTAAGTGCATGTCCCAATCACTGCTCAGGATGAGCGTCCACTCCTTCGCCCCGGGAATCGTAAAAAAGCCGTACTTGCCTTTGGGAACTAACTTCCCGTTAATGGTAACATCCTGAGAAAAATCAATCCAAGTAGCCTTGTGAGCGCCCGTTGACCATACCTGATCATAGGCTACCAGGCCATTCCAGATCTGTCGGCCCCGCACGCTGGGTGAACCATAATCGACATGCACGTGGTTGTCGCCGACCATGGCCATGGCGTTGGTGTGGGGACTTTTGGGCTTTGCTTTTGTTTCCGTGGATTCAGCAGCCTGATGATGCTCATGTTGGGCGTAGGTAGTCGTACAGATCAGAGCAAGGGTAATAACTTTCAGGGTTTTTCTCATGGGTATTATTGTTTGTTGCTGGTTTTGATTTGCTTTTTAAGGAGTTGGGCGTTTATCGCCACGATGATTGTGCTCAGGCTCATGAGAACAGCACCCACGGCCGGACCCAGAACGAATCCTGATTGATATAAAACACCGGCCGCTAAGGGGATGGCGATCACGTTGTAGCCGGTGGCCCACACCAGGTTTTGAATCATTTTACGATAGGTGGCCTTGCCAAACAGGATCAGGCTAGCGATGTCCTGCGGGTTACTGTTCACCAGAATAATGTCGGCGGTTTCAGCCGCTACGTCGGTGCCCGATCCCACGGCGATGCCCACGTTGGCTTGGGCCAGGGCGGGAGCATCATTGACCCCGTCGCCGGTCATGGCCACGAATTCGCCATCGGCCTGCAGCTTCTTCACGATATCGACTTTCTGGTGCGGGAGTACCTCGGAGTAGTAGCCGTCCAGACCCAATTTTTCACTTACTGCCTTGGCGGTTTTCTCGTTGTCTCCCGTTGCCATCAATACTTTGATATTGTTCCTTTTGAAAATGGCGATAGCCTCTTGCGATTCGGGGCGTATTTCATCGGCTAAGGTAATAAATCCAGCTAATTTTCCTTCCACCAATACATAAACGATGGTTTCGGCGGCATCGCCATCGGCGCTGGCTGGTACCGTAATATCAGCCTCCCGGAGATACCCCGGACTTACCACCTTCACCTTTTTTCCCTCGACGGTAGCCTCCACTCCTTTGCCGGTGATCGCCTGAAAATTTTCTGGCTTAGGCACCTTAATTCCATCTTCTTTCACTTTTTTGATAATACCCACGGCGATGGGGTGCTCGGAACTCTGCTCCAAAGCACTGGCGAGCCGAAGGATCTCCTCAGGAGTATAGGCCTTGTCTTCTGATTCAATTCTCGTCACGCCAAAATTCCCTTTGGTTAGGGTCCCCGTTTTGTCAAAAAGTAAAGTGGTTATTTTACGCGATTCCTCAAAAGCAGTTCGGTTTCGGATGAGCAGTCCATTCTGGGCCGATACCGCAGTAGAAATAGCCACCACCAAGGGAATGGCCAGCCCCAGCGCATGCGGGCAGGTAATGACCATCACGGTCACCATTCTTTCCAGAGCATAGACAAAGGGAAAGCCAAGCAGCAGCCAAACCGCCAACGTGCCGAAGCCTACCGCCAGGGCGATGTAGGTGAGCCATTTGGCCGCTTTGTCGGAAAGATTCTGCATTTTTGACTTGGCCTTTTGGGCCTCCTGTACCAGCGTAATCACCTTATTGAGGTAGCTATTTTTACCGGTATGTTCAATTTTTACTTTCAATGAGCTATTGCCATTAATGGAGCCGCCGATCACTTTATCTTTTACCTCCTTTTTGGCCGGTTTTGACTCTCCTGTCAGCATAGACTCATTAAGATAGCCCGCTCCCTCCAACAAAAGGCCGTCAGCCGGTACCTTTTCGCCTGGTTTTACCAAGATAATATCACCCTTTTGCAGGTCTTCTATTTTGACGTCCTCGACGGTATCACCCTTCATGCGGTGGGCTTCGGCGGGCATCATACTTACCAGTAATTCGAGTGATTTGGATGCACCCAGCACACTTTTCATTTCGATCCAATGTCCCAACAGCATGATGACGATCAGAGTGGCGAGTTCCCAGAAGAAATCCATACCAGGTAGACCAAACACCGTGGCGGTGCTGTAAAAGTAGGCGACACTGATGGCCATGGCGATGAGCGTCATCATACCAGGCGCACCCTGCTTTACTTCATCCCAAAACCCCTTGATGAACGGCCATCCCCCGTAGAAATACACCACGGATGATAGTACGAACAAGACATAATTACTTCCGGGAAAGGAATACTCAAACCCAAAGAAACCTTGGATCATGGGCGAAAGAAAGAGGATTGGGAAGGTAAGAACCAGGGTTACCCAAAACCTTCGTTTAAAATCCTCGATCATCATTCGATGGTGGTCGTGACCCATTTGTCCATGTCCGGGATTATGACCGGAATGGGACATCTTGCTGTGATCCATTTTCGTGGTATCGCTGCTTGGGTGATGCTGGTGGTTTTCCATAGTGTTTATTTTATTTAAGTTTTCTGCGCATTTCTCCCGAAATATTTTCGGCGTAAATTCCTAGGCATCTACCAGAATACCTCTAATCCTGCCCTTTGAGGAAATCGCAAACAGGATGCTATTGTCGTCGGGATTACTCATGCCTTCGAATCGGTACGTTTCGTCTACATGAAAGTCTTCCGGATGTAGTTGAAGATTTAGGGAAGCACATTCCAGGCAATCAGGAGTCAGATTGAAATCATAGCTGTAACCCTTGTTCTGAAGGTCAGTAATATCCTCAATCATTGTGTCATAATTTTTTTGATTCATGGTTGGTTTGGGGTTTGGTTGACCGGACGCTGAGCTGGTAAATAAGAATCGGCAAAAGGGTAAACTGCATTACCGGCGACAGCCCGACAAGCACGATGGGTAGCAGGGGCATGGAATCAGCATAGGCCCAGTTTCCTTCCCAAGTGTGCCTCATTTCCTCAAGTATGGCCCCGGTGGCACCCACGAGCATCAGGCTAAGTATCCGATAAACGGACGCCCTTCGGATCCAGAAAGGGTCCTTTAAAAAAAAAGCGAACCCCATGTACAGTAAAAGCGCCATCAACATATCGGCCACGGAAGCCAGGGTACAAAATGAAATGTGCTGGAAATCATAGACATATCCTTCGTATAAGGGTCCATGTGCCAACTCCCAGATAAGGTTCAGGACAAAGGCCAGCAGGGCTATTCGGATTATAACCCTTCGGAAGGCACTTTTCTCTCGCGTTCTTCTTCGTAGGTGACGGAAGAGAACAAAATCCAGCAGCAGTACAACTACCGGAACCAGGAACAGCGTCATGTGAAGATTCTTAAGCATAAGCAGGCAAGTTGATCGGGTGAATCTTGGTAGTTGGGGCGTGTTTTAATGACCTTTACTCGCTCTCAGTAGGGTCAAAGCCGATGAGAGTATTTTTGTTTCTCAGTATCTTTTTCATTTTCGTTTGCAGGAATAGGTGGCACTTAATCGGATTGAGGTTGGCGCGACAGAAACCATTTCTCTCCCCCAAGTATCAGGGCCATGATGGAGGCCGAGACGATGATAATGAAAATATCCTGGCTGGCTTTCATCCAGATGAACGCGCCCAAAATCACCGCATCTAGTAGAATGGCGATACTGACGACTAAAACGTTGGGTTTTATCTCCTCGCGCAAGTTTTTCAGGACACCCCAGTGAGTGCCAATGTCCATCACCAGGTAGAAAATGGCTCCCATCGAGGCGATCCGGCTTAGGTCGAGAAAGACCGTCAGCAGAATGGCAATCGCCGCAACGTACACCAGCATGTGCTGTTGCACATTGCCGGGCAGGCCCAACTCGCTATAAGGAATCAGCTTCATGTCGGTAAGCATGGCCGTCATCCGTGATACCGCAAAAATACTGGCAATGATGCCCGAAACCGTGGCAATGATGGCGATACCCACCGTAAACCAGAGGCCGTACTGCCCGAAGGCCGGACGGGCGGCTTCGGCCATCGAATAGTCGCGCGCCTTGACGATTTCGCCGATGGAAAGGTTGGCCGAAACGGCGAAGGCCACCAGCATATAAACCACCGTACAGATAACCAGGGAAATCACGATGGCTCGGCCGACGTTCTTTTTGGGTTCTTTAATCTCGCCGCCGCTGTTGGTGATGGTGGTAAAACCTTTATACGCTAGAATTGAAAGGGCCAGGGCGCTCAGGTAGTCCGTCCCCGATTTGTCGGGAAGAGCGGATGGGACAATTTTATCTAAACTGAATCCGGCGACCCACAATCCGCCAATGGCAAAAACCGTGATTCCGCTGATTTTGAGGACTGCCATGACGAAAGATGATTTCTCGATAAAATTATTGCCGGAAATATTGACCAGAAAAGCCACGCCGATCAGGGCTACTCCCAGAATGGGTACCCAAACACTACTTTCGGGGACATCGAATAATTGTAGGGTGTAGGTACCGAATGTCCGGGCCACCAAACTCTCGTTGATGATCATCGACAGCGCCATGAGTAGGGCGGCAAAGGCCGTGAAGGTACTTTTACCGTAGGCTTTCTGCAGGTACATGGCGATTCCTCCGGCGGAAGGAAAGGCGTTGGACATTTTTATGTAGGAATAGGAACTGAAGCCCGCGATGACGGCCCCACCCAGAAAAGCGAAGGGAAATAGGTCCCCGGCGAATTCGGCTACCTGACCCAGGAGAGCGAATATACCCGCCCCGATCATTACCCCGGTTCCAAGGGAAACGGCTCCTATCAGGGAAAGACTGTTTTTTTTATATTCTGACATAACTTAGAATCTTAGGGACAAGCCACCACCCGCACCGAATCGATTGTCGTAGCTGCCCATGAGTGAAATGTTTCGCGACAGGAAGTATTCGATTCCCGCCGACCAAGTAACTTCCCGGCGATAAGCCCCGTTGTCCAGCACGCCCTCGCGGGCGGACCGCTTCGTCCAGCCGAAGTCGGCCTGGTATTCGTATTCTCCGAACAACACAGTTCGGGGGAAGATCATAATCGACCGGCTCAGGCTGACCTGTGGTCTCAGTTTGCTATCCATGCGAACGTCTAGATTGAACATATAGGGCGTCAGGAACCGGATGCCCCCTACGGCAGTGACGGTGGCCTCCCCGGGCGCTTCCCCCCGTTCATTCTCGGCGTTGACTCCGCCGAACACCCGGAAGTAGTCATATATATAGCGCTCGTAGGTAACCTCGGTTTCCATACGTTGATTCCAGCCGTACTCGGCCCGCAGATTAAACTGGTTGCGTAGATTAGATACAACTCCGGTGAGATGGGCCATGTGCGATGCCACGTCTGCTACGCCCCAGGCGAAGTAGTGGTTACTCTCGGAGGTCAGCCGGGCAAGTGGCGATCCCTGCAAACGAGCGTCCCGCGGGGTGCCGTAGCTGAATACGCGGCCCATACCGCTGTTGATGTGATATAGGATGTGACAGTGGAAGAACCAGTCGCCGTATTCGCGGGCGTCGAATTCGATGACGGTTTTTTCCATCGGCGGTATATTGACGGTGTGCTTGAGCGGCGAGTACTCGCCGTTTTTGTTCAGTACCCGGAAAAAGTGGCCGTGCAGGTGCATCGGGTGGTGCATCATGGTCAGGTTATTGAGCGTGATGCGTACAACTTCACCCTTTTTGATTTGGATCTTGTCGGCCTCGGACAGCGGCACGCCGTTCATGCTCCAAATGTAGCGCCACATGTTGCCGGTCAGGTTGAGGATGACGCGGCGGACGGGCTTATTCACGTCGGGATCGGTTGAAATAGTCGTTTTCTCGGGCGATTTGAGGTAGTCGTAATTGTACTCGGCGAACATATCCATGCCCGGCATCTTCATGTTGCTCATCGCCATGCCATCCATGTCGCCCTTCTTTTGGCCCTCCATATCCGCCATTTTATCCATTTTCATGCCGTTCATTTTTTTGGCCGTATCCGTTTTCATATCGGCCTTTTCCATACTACCCATTTTGGAATGGTCCATCTTGCTGTGGTCCATTTTAGAGTGACCCGTCTCTTCCATCTTAGCGGTGTCGCCACCCATTTTCATTCCCTTCATATTACCCATTTTACTGTGGTTCATCTTGGAATGATACATACCAGGCATCTTTTTGCCTTTCTTGTCGCCCATGGCCATGCCGCCCATATCCTTATCCATTTTATCCATCTTCATACCCCAGTTGGCCATCATTTCCTTTGGCTCTTCGTGGGAGGGGTTGAACTTGGTGGCCGGAGCGCCCATGCGCATCTTCATTTTGGACATCTGTTTCATCATGCCGATCTGGTCGGGTTTAGGAACAATGGCGGCGGCGAGCGGCTCGCCTTTGCCCAGGTAGGTCGAGGAATGCCCTGAGCCGTCCTGCGCAATGGCCCGGATCTCTACTTTGCCACTGGCCGGAATGGTCACGATGAAGTCGTAGGTTTCGGCCACGGCGATGAAGGTCTTGTTATGAACCACGGGGACGACGTCCAGCCCGTCGGCCGCGACCAACAGTGGGTCCTGCCCGCCGAAGGTAAGCCAGAACTGAGAGGAAGCCGCTGCGTTGATGAACCTGACCCTGACCTTTTCGCCTGGTTCAAACTCGGGATAATTTTGCACTGACTGTCCGTTGCTGAGGAAGGCGGCGTAGTAGATGTCGGCGATGTCCACCGTTTCCATGCGCTGCTTCCAGAAATTGAGCTGTGCCCCCAACGCTCCGCGCGCTATGACGCGGTTGAGCGGCGTGATGGTGTTTTTTCGGATATTGTACCATTCGTTACCGCGCTTAAGGTTGCGCAGTACGTTTTTGGGCTTCTGGTTGGTCCAGTCGGAAAGTACCACCACCAGATCCTTGTTGTAGTCCAGCTTATTCTCCTTGGGTTCGATGACAATGGAGCCGAACACCCCGCTCTGCTCCTGCAGCATGGTGTGTGAGTGGTACCAGTAGGTGCCAGACTGTTTGAGCGTGAACTCGTATTTCTGCGTCTTGCCGGGTTTGATCGGCGGCGTTGTCAAGTACGGAACGCCATCATAAAAGTTGGGTACCAATAACCCGTGCCAGTGAACGGAGGTCTCGATGTCCATTTCATTTTTTACATAAATCACCGCGTACTCTCCTTCGGCGAAGCGGAGCGTCGGACCGGGAATGGTGCCGTTTACGGTCATGCCCGTAACGGGTTTACCAGCGAGTTGCACCGTTTCTTTGGAAATAGTCAGGGTGTATTCCCGAACAGGCTGATTGTCCGTATTCTGGGCGTATGCCGGTACCGACCACGGTAGGGTCAGAATGAACACTTGGATCAGCGTCAGCGGGTTAAACAGTATATTTTTCATGAGTTTCATGTTTGGTGGTAGGGATGTGACCAGAGCAATGCCGATTCGCCGGAAGCCGGGTTTACGCCGGACTTTCTAGGCAAAAAGACACAGGTTATCCCTCCTGGCTTACCTAAAAGCCGGACAGGGATTTTCAAGAAAGAATCAAATCAGGAAGGTCTGGAAGAGAACCTGTACATTCCGGACCGGCAAGGGCGGCGGTAGGTAGGGAATGACCGTGCTGGTCGCACAATCGGAGGCAGATAAAGAAGAAAAAGACAAGTAAGTGGTTAGCGCCATTTCTCCTGAATACCCAAAGTCGAGGGTTGTAACGCTGGCAGGACGGTTATTGTCGGTATGAATAACCTGTTGGACATTGTCACAGCAGTGCCGGACCCCCAGGGTATGCCTGGCCCGCTGGCACTCATGCGGTGTGCGAGCGTCTTCTTTCATACCGCAGTCCACCGTCTCTCCCGCTAGCATAAGCGCACTCTTCACGGCGTGGCCCCCGCAGTAGTGGGTGGCCACCGAGAAACCCACATTGCTCAGCAACAGGATCAGAGACAGCGATATGGCAATGATTTTTTTCACAGGATCAAATGTACTTTTAGTCCTAAGGAATAGAATTACATGATTTCTATTTTTTACCGCAAAATTTTCGTGCCAGTCACCTCGTTTTTAGATATTTTTTATTTAAAATAAAATTAAGGCAAGCTTACTCGGTCCTGCCCAGCACTTTTCCCCGGATTGTTCCTTCATCTTCCCACACACAAAAAGCTTGGTTATTGGATAGGGACACGACTCTCGGGTACCGGCCATTTCCCAATACTATTGAGATGTTTTTTTCGGGTACCCTGTACCAAACTTGTCCGGCCTGATGCCAAACGATAAAGGTAGATGAGCTACTTACCGCTACTGAGGCATTGCGTCCCTCAGCGATGGGCTGCTCTTTTTCTCCCGGCCTTGACAGATATAGCTGGTTATTCCGCCGCCAAACTGTAATGAATCCGTCATTACTGCCGACGCTTAGGTCCCCTCCATCCATCGGGCAAGCGTTGAGCTTCCAGGTACCCTCCCCCATTTTCTGAGGCGGTTGAAACGACTGACCACCGTCCATAGAATGGGCTACGTACATGTCCCGTGAGCCGCTGATCCAGTTTCGGAACATAACGTACACCTCAGATCCCTTCATGACGGCAGTGGGCTGGCAGCATTCGCATACCGTTGAATCCGGTGACCTATATACGAGCCGATTCTTGTTCCAGGTTTTTCCGTCGTCCGTTGAAGTAGCACCGAAAATCTTGTTCTTTTTATCATTCCGCAAGTCCAGCCAGGTTACGAAGAAACGGCCCTCCCCGTCACCCGCCAGGGCATTGAAACCCTCCTTGGCTACCTCGGGTATATCATTCACCCTGCTACGGGTACCCCAGGTTCCTTTTGCCCGGTTGAGGGTATAAGCGTAGAGGTCGCCCAAACGATCAACGGCTGTGATGACTACGGTCTGCCGGGATGAGGCAATCCTGGGCCCGCGTGAGACTCCCAGATGCAAACCGGTGAGGCTGTCAACCAGCATGGGCGTTGAAAAAGTAGCACCCTCATCTTCTGAATGGGAGTAATAGATTGCATTCCCTTTGCCAAAAACCAAATCCAGCGTACCGTCGGAACCGACAAAGAGAGCAGGCTGCCGACCCTCCGTGGAGAATAACGCTTTCTGGGCCCTTGTGCTAGGCAATTCAATGAAAAGGGATAGAAGAATCAGGGCAAAGACCGTTTTATAATTATTCATACTGCTACCGGTTAGGGGTTGAAAATAGTGACTACTTCACTTCAAAGTTCAGCATCATGCCATCGTCCTCATGCTCAAGATTGTGGCAGTGAAAAACGAACTTACCCGCGTGCTGGAATCGCATGATTACGCGCACGACTTCCTTGGGCATCACCAGCACGGTATCCTTCCACCCCTTTTCGTGGGGAGACAGCCCGCCCCGACCACCCACCCGGCCAAGCACCTGAAAAGAAACACCATGGATGTGCATAGGGTGCGGCTCATCGCCCTTGCTATTATCAAATTCCCAGATCTCGGTGCTGTTTAGCATCACACTCTCATCAATCCGGCCGCTCTCGTAGGTTTTCCCGTTAATGGAGTGCATTCCTTTCATTTTCCCCATCTTATGACCACCGCCTCCCATGGAAACCCCGATGTCAAATTTTCTTGTTCGGGAAGCAGAGGACATCGGAATGGAGGGTACGTTTGGGAATACGCCAGGCATTTGAAAACGTTCCGTCCCTGTTTTGTCCACCACGAATTTCATGATCCGGAAACTTTGCTTTCCCTGTGAATCAGCTCCGGTAAACACATTGCTCTGCAGATAAACCTCATCCCGCTGGGCCATCGTGCTAAAATCCACCAGAAGATCCACCCGTTCACCGGGAGCGAGCAGCAGGCTCTTAACCGTTTCGGGTGAGGTAAGCATACCTCCATCCGACCCGATGATGGTAAAAGAACTATCGTTACTTAAGGCTAGATTATATATTCTTGCATTTGATCCATTCAGTACCCGGAGTCGGTACATCCGGGCGGTAACTTTTTGGAGTGGAGCACTGGCTCCGTTCACGGTAATGATATCTCCCATATAGCCAATCATTACTTCTCCCATGGAAGGATTGTACACTAGCCCTCCCTTGGAGTCGACCCGTTTGTCCTGGATTACTAGGGGTAGTTCGAATTCACCGGCTGGTAGGTTTAGCTTCTTTTCTTCCGGGCTTTCCACGATGAATATGCCGGCCAAACCCATAAACACCTGGCGCCCGGTATTCATGTGTGGGTGCGGGTGATACCATGCCATGCCAGCTGGCTGGTCGATCGTGAAACTGTAATTGAAAGACTTTCCGGCCTTGACCATCTGGTCGGGATGTCCGTCCATGTTGGATGGAATAAGCAGGCCGTGCCAGTGAATGTTGGTGTCTTCGGATAAACCGTTGGTGAATGGTAAGGTAACGGTACTACCCTGCTGTATGCGGATGGTAGGCCCCAGGATACTATTTCCGTAGCCCATTACCCCACCGACTTTTCCTGCCAATACAGATGCGTCCAGATTATGAGCGTTCAGGGCGGTTCCCGAACCGAACGTTGGGGGAATAGGCAGGGGCGTTGTGAAATCTCCCAGCCTGATTTCGGGAGCAACGGCATCCATACCGGACATGTCCATACAGCCACTCAGTAGGACTTCGCTCATGCCCAGCACGGCAGAACCAAAACCAAGCGTTTTTAAAAACTCGTTTCTTTTCATTAGAGTATTGGTTTGCCTCCACAACTACGATGAGGTTGGGGAGGGTTTGTTTTGGTTTATAAAAGTTTTGGATGAACAGTCTAGCGTAATAAATATTTAGGTTGGCTTTTACAGGGCCATCAAGCCAAATTCTCAACGCCTCCCACCTATTGAATACTTTCTCTGTTCTCACCGCACGACAGCATCTTCTCACCCATGTACGGATTTTTGATTTCTTCGGTTGCGCTTAACCAGGAAGCACCTTTGTTATTGAAGGCCATGGGACAGTATTGTACGTATACCTTGCCTTCGGAAAGCCCTGCTTTCTTTACCATTTTCATCATATCGTTGCTCATGGTTTCATAGGCTTCCCGCTGGGCTTCTACCGAGGAAGCCGAGGAAATTTTGGATGCGGTAGTCGCCAGGGCATTACCTTCCGTCAGGCCTTTCGAACCCGCCTCAATGGCATTAGCGGCCACTTTTGCTTCGGCCATATCAGCTTTTGTTAAAGCGTTTGTAAGATGTATGTAATGCTGATACACGGCATTGAGTTTATCATCTTTTACGAGCACGTGACCGGCTGCTCCGGCCATAGCCTTATGATTTCCCATCGTACCGTTCTGACCATCCATAGCCTCGTGATTTTCCATCATTCCATTCTGATGTTCCATAGCAGCATGGTCAAGATTATCTTTATTGGATTCTTCTTTGTTTCCACACGCAGATACGGCGAGGGCCAAGGCAAAAGGGAGTGCGACTTTGATTACATTTTTCATAATTTGTTTGTTTAAATAGGTTTTGATAAATAAAAAAAGGTTTTTGGGAGGGATCAAAAAGTTGGTTATCAATGGGTATGTTCCCCGGCTGGAATTTTCCCTTTCTTGAGAATATATTCACTGTACAAAAGGTAAGCTCCGGAAACTACCGCTACATCGCCCACATTTAGTCCATTGGTAATCTCTGTACGATTAAAATCCTCCGCACCTAACAGCACAGACTGAGCTCTAAATTTGCCCGGTTCGAATTCTAGCCAAACGTGAGCGCTGTTGCCATCCCGGATTACCGCATCGACGGGTAGCGTAATGGCGCTGGAATTGGTTTGGACAGGAACCTGCACAAACACCTGCATTCCCGGACGGTACTGGTTTCCGGCGTTGGAGAGACTTCCCCGCAAAGTAAGCAACTGACTGCCTGCCTGTAAGGCCGGTTCTATGAAGTCAACACGCATGGTCCGGGATTCGTTGTCAAGTCCCGCCGCGCTAACTTTTACCTGTTGCCCTTTCGAGATTAGCCCTGCTTCGAAAGGATACACATCGGCTTCGATCCACACGTTGCCGTATCCTTCCAGACGCATGACGGAGCCTCCTTCGGCCACGTACTGCCCTTCGTTCACAAACAGTTCGGCTACTACTCCACTTGTTGGCGCAGGATAGGCCACGTAGGGGTTTGTCTTTTTGCCAAGCAGTATCTCTTCAACTTGCTCAGGTGATTGATCGTATAGAAGTAAGCGTTGACGGGCGGCTTCCAGAATACTCTGGAACCGGGTGTTGGCAGGGAACTGCGCCGCCTGCGCCGCCGCCACCAGGTATTCCTGCTGTAGGGAGGCAAGCAGCTCCGAATAGATCCGGTATAGTATCTGCCCTTTCTTGACAGGAACCCCAATTTCCCTGACATATAGGTTTTCGAGACGTCCCGGCACCCGACTGGTAACAAATTCAATTTGTTCAGGATTGATTACAACCCGGCCGTTCAACTGCTTTGTCGAAGAAAAAACACCCGTCCGAACCGTATCGGTGGTGATATTGGCCAACAATCGCTGACTTTCACTCAGGGTCAGGGTAGCCTCATCCGTATTGCGATCCACCGCCACCAGGTCCATCCCACAAATAGGGCAATTACCCGGCACCGGACGAACGATTTGGGGGTGCATGGGGCAGGTATAGGTAGTGCCATTGACAACTTCTGACTGCCCGGACGACTTATCACCGCACGAAACAAGCAAGGCGGGGAGAATCAAAAGAACGATAAAATACAGTAACTTTTTCATGCAATTAAAAGTCGGCCGGGATCTTTATAAAACTTTCACTATCAACGAGGTAACTGGCACTTCTGGCTACTTTCCATCCTGAAATGTTATCAAGCACCTGCACCATTCCCTGGGCATTCAACCCAGTCTGAATGTGTTTGGGCACGAACACATTGCCTTCCTTTCGAAACAGTACGGAGTTTTTCCCCAGCCCCACCAGAGCGCTTTGGGGTAGCCACCAACCCTGCTGCTTTACCACCGGAATTTTTGCGGCCAGTAGTTGGCCGGGCTGCAGTCCGCTATTTCCTAGGTATACTCTGGCTATGGTAAAACGTTCACTTCCGCGCTGAACGGGCTCTATCAATCCAATAGTCGCGGGCTTCAGATCCTGATTTCCGGCTACCGATTGGTACAATATCTTTTGTCCTCGTTTGACTTCGCGGGCCAGCGTAGGATCAAGATAAAAGTCAGCCACCAAACTAGCTGCCTTATAAATGGTGAATACCGTCTGGCCCGCATTGAGGTATTGCCCCTCCCGGACAAGCACCGGAGCGTTTTTGGCTGTCGCTGCCGAAGCAGAGGCTGCCGGTTTTGCGCCGCCCATCCCATTCATACCCGTACTGCCGGATGCTCCACCCGCTGAGGAAGTGAAGGCAGCGCCGGATTCAGGGGTGGTCACCAGCGACTGATCAACAATGTATCCACTGGATGGGCTGTACACCGAAACTTTATAGAGTGGTTTACCCGTCTGGATAACTTTTTCTATCTGAGTAGGCTGCATTCCAAGTAGCTGGAGCTTTTGCCTGGCGCCTTGAAGTAGAGACGGGCTGCTGTCCTGCCGGTGGATAAAAATCAACTCACGCTGAGCCGCTACCAGTTCGGGGGAGTAAATTTCCAACAGCAACTGGCCTTTCCGGACCGGTTGAAAATTGTACCGGATTCCCACCTGTTCAATCCGGCCCGCTACGCGACTGGACACGCTCACCTGCTGCCGGGTATCGTAGGATACCTTTCCCTGCGCATCCAAGGTAACAATTCGGCTCCCTCCCTCGGCTACAATGGTGGGGATATTGGCGATTACCTGTTCATTGGTAGCTTTGAGCAAAGGAAGTAAGGTACTGTCGAGGGTAACATTACTTTCTTCCACGGATAAGGGAACCAGATCCATGCCGCAAATGGGGCAACTACCCGGCTTATCGCGCACAATCTGGGGATGCATGGAGCAGGTATACCGCTGGGTATGCTCATGGGCTGCCTCCTGGGTTGAATCACACCCCCAGGCTACCAGAAGTAGCAAAGCCAGCAATAATCTACCTATATAGTTCCTGTTCATACTTGACAATCATTTGGTACAATTTACCCTGTTCTTCAACGAGTTCCTGTTGCATCATGTTGAGTGCTTCCCAGCTCTCCAGCAAATCGGTTAGCGCTAGTTTATTTTCCTGATAGACCAGAAAACCAGCATCGAAGGCTTTCTGCAAAGCGGGGATCACCCGGGTTTCCAGGGCCTTAATCCGTGACTGCATGGATACCAGTTCGGCCTGCATAGCATACAGCATACCCTGGGTTTCCTGCAGCATGGCCGCCCGCTCTTTTTCCATCGCCTGGATGTTTAGCTCCATCGCCCGGATGTCCGATTTGTACATCCGGGACGACCAGGATACAAAGGGAAGTTTTACCATGCCCATCAAACTAAAAACCTGCGGCATCATGGGATCTAGGGGTCTCATGTGGTCAAACTGAATTCGGAAATCAGGCTTTCGCTGCAAAGCCATGGCGTCAATATTCAGCCGCATGGACTGAATTTCGGCATTCATCCTGGCGATATCGCTTCGGTCGGCCGCCAAGCTCAGGGTGTCGTACCGGGCCATGGGCACAAACAGGGGATGGTAGGTGGTATCGATACGAAATTCCACATCACCTTGCCGGTTCATTAGACCATTCAGGGTAGCTTTGGCCCTTTCGATCTGACCAGCCTGCATCACTATCATGTTTCGATTCTTCTCAATCTCAGCCTCGGTCCTGTAAATACTGCCCAACGGTGCCTGGTTGAAGGGATACCTGACCTCCTCTACCTTTTTCATCATCGTCAGGATTTGCTCGTTTTTTTCGAGTATCTGTATTTGCCGAAGAGAGACCAGCCATAGGTAGTAGTTACTTTTAGCTTCCGCCCGCAGACGGTTAAATACCACACCTTTGGTGACCGTTTCAATATGAGCCCGCGACTCAATAAAGCTTTTCTCAGCCCGGAGCCGCGATACATTGGGGACCTCTTGCTCTGCCCGGAGCATAATCATGCCCCGGTTGCGGCCATCTTCGACTTTTTGGCCCGGATAGGGTGTCATGAAAGTCCCCAATCCCACCATTGGGGGCATCCATGCTGTGGCCGCGTCCGCTTTGTGGCGGAAACTTTCGGCCCGGGGGCCGAAGCTCTGCAACAGCAAATTATTGTCTTCTACTCGCTGCAGTATTTCGGCTAGGGTCAACTCCTGTTTCTCTTGCGCCCAAGCGCTCCCCGGTAGGACGCTCCCCGGTAGGAGGAGAAACAAAATCCAGAGCAATCTAATGTTGTACGTCATATACTTCCAGTTTTCCGAATTTCCGTAGTTCATATTCCTTGGTCATTAAAAAAATGAGGGGCGTAACCAGCAGGATGTGCGTAGAGGAGGTAAGCACCCCACCGATCATTGGGAGTACGATGGGCTTCATGACATCGGTGCCTACGCCGGTAGCCCACAGGACGGGTATCAGGCCAAATAGCGACACACAAACGGTCATCAACTTGGGGCGTAGGCGTTTGGCAGCTCCCCGGATCACGTATTCGCGCAGATCGTCATTGGTAATGGTGCTGCTTGAATTACCTTTTTCCTTGATAAGCTGCTGCATGGCATCGTTAAGGTAGATTACCATCACGATACCAGTCTCCACGGCTATACCAAAAAGGGCAATAAATCCAACGGCCACCGCGACCGATAGATTTACTCCCCAGAAATAGATAATGTAGGCTCCCCCAATCAGCGCAAAAGGGATGGTAACCAGGCTCAGGAACGCTTCCCGAAGCGAGCGGAAGGCAAAATAGAGCGCGAAAAAGATAATGACGAATACGATGGGCGCAATAATTAATAAAGTGCGTTGCCCCCGGATGAGGTTTTCGTACTGACCGCTCCATTCCAGAAAATAGCCTTCTGGCAGAATACCCTTCTGAGTATTGATTTTGGCCATAGCTTCTTCTACCGTGCTACCCAAGTCCCGGTCGCGGACGTTGAACATAACAGCCCCGCGCAAAATGGCATTTTCGGAGGTAATCATGGGTGGCCCGTCCTCAAACACTACATCGGCAACGGCCTGCAAGGGTACTTCACCAAAGCCTGGTGATTGGAGTGGAATCCGTTTGATCTCCTCCACACTATTCCGATAATCCTGGGCCAGGCGCACACTGATGGCGAAGCGCTGACGGCCCTCAATGGATTGCCCAACCGTAGCGCCGCCCAGCGCGCTCTCGACCGTCTGATTTACATCATCTACGGTAAGTCCGTACCGACCCAGATCGGCCCTTCGCACGTTGATGGCGAGGTATTTACCCCCCGTGACGGGCTCCACGTACAGATCCGTTACTCCGGGGGTACCTTCCAGGGCCGCTTTTACCTTTTCAGACACGGTGGCTATCTGGTAAAGATCCTGACCATACACCTTAATGCCCACGTCAGTGCGTATTCCCGTGGCCAGCATATTGATGCGGTTAATAATCGGCTGGGTCCAGCCGTTCACCACGCCGGGTATCTGCAGCTTCTTGTCCAACTCACTGATGATATCTGCTTTACTGATTCCCTCCCTCCACTGGGCTTTGGGTTTCAACTTAATGATGGTTTCGATCATGCTAATGGGCGAATTGTCGGTAGCCGTACTGGCGCGGCCGGCCTTACCCAGTACCTGCTCTACTTCCGGTACAGACATGATGATCTTGTCCTGAACCTGTAGAATGCGCTTGGCTTCGGCGTTGGATATGTCCGGTAGCGTCACGGGCATGAACAGAATACTTTGCTCATCCAAAGGGGGCATGAACTCACTGCCCAGGCTCATCAGCAGAGGGATGGAAATCAGCAACGCCACGATATTTACCCCGAGGGTCGTTTTCTCCATTTAATAATAGACCGGATAATAGGCTCATAGAACCGTTCCAGAAACCGGTTGATGGGGTTGGCACTATCCGGCCGGAACTTCCCCTTCATAAAGAAGGAAATAAGCACGGGGGCCAGGGTAAGTACCAGCAGGGCATCCACCACCAGGATAAAAGTTTTGGTATAAGCCAGCGGATGAAAGAGTTTCCCTTCCTGCCCCGTTAGCATGAATACCGGCAAGAATGAGGTGATAATAATAATGGTGGCAAAGAAGACCCCACGGGATACCTGCTTGCTCGATTTTTCGATGATCGCCAAGCGTTCTTCCTCAGTAATCCAGTTTTCCTTCCGCTTTTTGTTTCTTCTGAATAGGTTCATGGCCTTTCGTTTTGTTGTTGTTCCCACTGCGCATAGCGCTCAGCCAGGTGTTTGTAAGCATTTTCACTCATGATGATACCGTTATCAACAATGACCCCAATCGCCAGGGCAATGCCGGTCAGCGACATGATATTGGACGAAATATCAAAGGCATTGAGCAAGATAAAACTGGCGGCAATGGTGACGGGTATCTGGATGATAATGCTCAGGGCGCTGCGCCAGTGAAAGAGAAATACTAACACGATCAGGGATACCACGATCATCTCTTCAATCAGCGTGTGCGTTATGCTGTCGATACTTTCCTGAATCAGTTCGCCCCGGTCGTAGATGATGTCGAACGAAACGCTAGGGGGTAGTCCTTTGGAGGTCTCAATCATTTTTGCCTTTACCCGGTCGATGACGGCCGCCGCGTTTTCTCCGTAACGCATTACCACAATCCCGCCCACTTTTTCACCTTCGCCGTTCTGATCAAATATCCCTAGTCGGGTCTCGCCGGCCATCTGCACCGTAGCGACATCAGCGATGCTCACCGAGATTCCATTCTGTGTTTTGACCGAAATGTTTTCAATCTCCTCCACGCTTTTCAAATAGCCGGAAGTATTGATCACGTAGCCAATATCGCTCATCTCGAATTTCCGGCCCCCACTTTCGTTGTTATTGGCCCGGATAGCCGTGATAACGTTATTTACGGTCAAGTTGTAATAGAGAAGCTTGTTGGGATTGACGGTAACCTGATACTGTTTCTGAAACCCACCGAAAGAGGCAATTTCACTCACTCCCTTCACATTTTGTAAAGCGAATTTGATGTACCAGTCCTGAATCGCACGTTGCTCGCCGAGATCAAGTTCGGGAGCCTTCAGGGTATACCATAAGATGTGGCCTACCCCGGTACCGTCCGGTCCCAATTGAGGACTTACGCCTTCCGGCAGGCTTTGGGAAATGGTACTCATGCGTTCGAGCACACGCTCTCTGGCCCAGTAAATATCTACGTCATCTTCGAAAATGATGTAGATAAAGCTCATCCCGAACATGGAATTGGCCCGCACGTACTTGACGTTTGGGAGCCCCTGAAGATTGGTTACCAGCGGATAGGTGATTTGGTCTTCAATTAATTGAGGACCCCGACCCATCCATTCAGTAAAGACGATAACCTGATTTTCCGATAGGTCAGGGATGGCGTCAATGGGGTTTTGTCGGACGGAAATAATTCCCCAGCCAAATAGCCCTGCTGACAGTATCAGGACGATGAACCTATTTTGTAAGGACCATTCAATTATACGATGTACCATAGTCAGGTGATTACAGTTGCTGCTGGCTGATACCTAGCTAATAGCTTACTAGCCGTTAGCTTTTTGTAAGTATTTGATAAAGAAAAGAGTAGCTGTTTAGTTTGGCTAAACTAAGAATACCGACAAATTCTGCATCAGTACTTAGTAAGCGTATTGGCCCTGGACATAGGTGCAGGTAAATGCCAAAAAAACGTCGCGTTTTTGGGCTATATATAGACCAATACGTTGTCCGAAAACTAAAATGTAAGAAGGGGAGCCCGAGTACCTAGAAAGGGCACGGGGGGAATCAAAGGAGCCAAATACAGAGCAGGGCAATGTATCGGGAAACGGAAAGAACCAAGGGCCCGGGATCAGGGCGTTGGCTATGAAAAATGGTATCGATAGAATACCTGTTAGCCAAACTACTTAGTGGGTAATACAATAGGTTGATACCAGGAATCTGAACTACCTCGTTACTGACACTAGCTACCGTAGCTGATAGCTCTGCCCGTGAGAGGAAGGATGTTTCCTTACAACAGGACTGCTTGCTTAGTTGGGTTGTGTTCTTTTTTCTATCCTGACCAGACGGCTTTACAGAAGAACCACATCCCGGTTTACACGACTCATCACCCGTCCAGACACTCTGTGAGGTACCTTTCATCTGGCAACTATGCTCCACAATGACAAAACCCGTACTGCTTACCAGCAGCAGCAGGGCCATCATCAGGGATACAAATCGCACCAAAAGGGATTTCATAGTGAAACAGATTTAGCTTAGGATACAAACATAGGTATTCTCTTGCCTTAAACTATTACACAATTTCGTGCTAGGCTTACATAACTCTTCTTGAATTCAAGTAATAAACGCAACGGTCGTTTAAAAAAGCCCGGCAGCCCTGATTTGGGCCATGGCCCAAATCAGGGCTGCCGGGCGGCGTCAGAAAACTTCATACTTTTGGGTCGCCAAACTCAAAATAAGCATGAG
>JBDNFP010000043.1:0-1964 GCA_041689775.1 Spirosomataceae bacterium | reverse complement strand
TTAGGGCATCGTGGCTGACGGCATTGTCAAGCAGAGCTGACAAGACAGTGGCACTGGTTTGACCCAGGGAACTGATCAAATAATCAGTAGATAGATCAAGGTCTGTTTGCATCAACCAAATTTAATTCCCTTTTCTTAGTTCACACAATAGCTTTGCGTAACATCAGTTAGGTCGTAATTTATCAAAAAAAGGTGGGTACTTTTCCAGAAATGAAGATTTAATAATTTGGTCACAGGAGACCCAAATACGGAGGAATTATGGAAATTCTTAAAACCCTAGGGTATTGAACCCGGAGAATCAGAGGGAAGGTTTATTCGGAACAAGGATAAGAAAGAGCTACTGCTGCTGAGCCAGCAAATATAAAACCGCCATCCGAACAGCTACTCCGTTTTCAACCTGATTGAGGATAATCGAATGTGACGAGTCTGCCGCGTCAGAGGAAAGTTCTACCCCACGGTTGATAGGTCCGGGGTGCATCAGCACAATTTCCCGGTCAAGCTCATCCAGCATGGCTTTGTTGATACCATAATACAGGGAGTATTCTCGCAACGAAGGGAAGTATTTGATTTGCTGCCGCTCCAACTGAATCCGGAGTACGTTGGCCACATCGCACCATTGCAAAGCTTCTTTCACGTTATGCCCAACCTTCACCCCTAGTTCCGGGAGGTACTTCGGGATGAGAGTAGTAGGTCCGCATACCATTACCTCGGCGCCGAGCTTCTGTAAACAAAAGATATTAGAAAGCGCTACCCGCGAATGAAGAATATCACCAATGATAGCAATCTTCTTGCCACGGAGATCGCCAAGCTTTTCGCGCATTGAAAAAGCATCCAAAAGAGCCTGCGTTGGGTGCTCGTGAGTACCATCGCCGGCGTTGACCACATTGGCCGGAATGCGGGTAGATAGGTAATGCGGAGCACCGGGACTACTATGGCGCATCACGATCATGTCCACCTTCATGGCCAAAATATTATTGACGGTGTCCAGAAGTGTCTCACCTTTCTTCACTGAACTTCCTGAGGCAGAGAAATTTACCACGTCAGCCGAAAGGCGTTTTTCGGCTAGCTCAAAAGAAAGACGGGTGCGGGTGGAGTTTTCGAAAAATACGTTGGCTATCGTGATGTCACGCAGGGAAGGTACTTTCTTGATGGGACGGTTGATTACTTCTTTAAATTGGGTAGCAGTATCCAAAATCATGTGAATATCATCTTCAAGCAGATTTTTGATCCCCAGTAAATGCCGAACCGAAAGTTTTGTCATCGCGATTTTGCAGAAAAGTTTCATAAAGATAGGGAAGAAAACAAAAAGGCGGCCGATTTAAAGAATCTTCTAGATAATCACTCGGCAAGGCGAACCCTTCCACAATACGAAAAACGTTGATTACTAAGCTATTTTAGGCCGTTCGGGATCGTCTGATACAAATATTTTTTTATCCCTTTATTCCCAAGTCTGAATTATTGATCCCAAAAAATCTTTGTAAATGATCGATAAATTTATCGTGAATTTCAGAGGTACCTATCGACGAAAAGCAAAGTAACTACTATCTACAAAATCGTATTTGAGGTTATGAAACCTTGTACGGTAGATAGATCCTGTATCTATCTACCGTACAAGATATTCAAACAGATTAACCCTCATTAATAGCTATTCCCACTTTGGATAACTTATTGATTGTCAATAGTTTAATTTCCGAAGATGACTTTCTAACTGATTAACAATAAGTTGATTATAGAAAGTAGAGAAAAAACGTTTTTAATTATCCTGATAATCAATTGGTTATATCTTTCAAAGTGGGAATTGCTGCCTCATTAATACCTGAGGGTGGTAGTCCTAAAATTGTAATGATATGTTGTAATGTGTGATCACGAATTTTATCGATTTTACGTGTCGATCAAGTTTTTTCGAGAAAGAGAGGCTCAGCCTCACCAGTCTCGAGCACCGTTGCCGAAGCGTGCAGAAGAAC
>JBDNFP010000042.1:0-4366 GCA_041689775.1 Spirosomataceae bacterium | reverse complement strand
GCTTTCAAGCCGAGGAAAACCCGCTGCTGGCGCTCGTCCAGTTGACTGTAATATCTGATTTCGTCTTCGCTGATCAATGTAAGTTAGTCGTGAGGTGAAAAGCAATTTTACCATCTTATTTTTTAATCGTTACTAAGTATGGAAACGCTGGTGTTTCGATCAGAAGATCAAGAAAAAATTGAAGCCCTGAAAGCAGTAGCCAAGGCCTTGAAAATCGATTTTGAATCGGTAGAGTCTTCCTATGACTCAGAGTTTGTGGCCAGAATCGGGAAGACAAAAAAGCAGGAAAAGGTAAAACGGTTAGTCTGGATGAATTAGACAACTTATGGAATTAGTCTTTTTGCCCGAGGCTTAAAAAGATCTTGATTTCTGGATAAAAAGTTGCGATAAAGCTACTTTGAAAAAAATAGCTGATTTAATACGTTCAATTGAGGAATCGCCTCATCAGGGACTTGGTAAGCCAGAAGGTTTAGACCACAACCTTTCCGGGTTATGGTCAAGAAGGATAAACCAAAAATATAGCCTGGTTTATGAAATTGAACAAGGCACCCTCTTCACTGGGTGAAAAGCCACTATTGACCTACCAAATTTCGTAGCCTCACAACTGTGCGCGAGGCTACTTTTTTTATACATTTCCTAAAATTCTGTATTAGAACGGGGACATTTCTGCTCCGACTAGAATTTCTATTTACCTAATCAAAACCCAACTTCATCGTCATCCTTACCGATCATCAGCAGTTTGATACTTTACATGTCAACGGTAATGAGGCGGTCCAAAAGCCTAACTCGAATCGGCTTCCCCGGCAGGGGAAACAGTTTACTGACGCCCGCTTAGTTTTTCACTCTTTGGCAGCCTGAGTCGGGCGGTCGACTACTAGATTAAGTAAAACCAGCACCCAACCCAATAAATCAAAAATACCTAGCCGCGAATTCAATGAAAGTGGGCCAGTTAGGTGCCGGGGTATGCCCACCGGCATGTTGCCTGAATCCAATATCACCATCGGTTAAAGTTGTTTCCAGGGGAGGAAAATTTTTTGTTGGTAACCCTTTTGTGCCCAATAATTCGTAGACCTCACTGGCGTAAGCACCCGCTAAAAACATTCCCTTGGCGTCACACCAACCGTCTCCCTTATAGCCACATCCGATAAATACCGGCCGTGGGGCACACAGAGCGACTAACTCATGAGAATCAACCGGAAGATCGCTCCATTGTAGTGGTCCGGCATATTTGATATAGTTGCCGGCCATCCAGTGATATTCACTCGAAGCAGCCACATTCTCTACCAATTCTCCATAATTCCGTCGGTGTAGCTTTACCCCACCCGCTCCCGACGAACTGGTATAAGCAATAGCAAAACGTAGATCATAAGCCATAGCCACAGCAGCTGCTTTTCCGTAGCGCGAATGACCTTCAATACCCACTTTAAATGGATCAACAGCTTTATCTGATTCGAAGTAATCCAGTGCCCGGCTGGCACCCCAAGCCCAGGCCCGCAAGGCTCCCCAATCATCCGCTTTTCTTGTCTTCCCTTTATTCATCAAGCCAATAATTCCGGAAGATAGCCCCGCCCCATTATCCGCTTGAATACTAGTTGGAATCAGGATAGCGTAGCCCCACCCTTTTTCAACTAGTTGCTGCTGCCAGCAGCTTGGCTCATTTGAGGTAGATGCCGGTTGCCGGAAACCGGGCGGAAACACAAAGCTTAATTCCATCATGATGGGTACCGGAGTTTTGATCAAAGACGGTGTTACGAGGCTCAATTGAATATCGACCGTAATGACAGGGTAAGATGAATTATCAACGTAGCCAATCAGATTCTTTACTTTTACCGGGGTAGTACCAATCACTGAATCAGCAGTACTGACTATTTCCCAGTTTACCTGGGGAGTGTTTTCGGGTACCCTTCCGTAGATTTCACGGTCAAAGTCCTCGACTATTTCTGGTCTCCTGATGTTCCACCAGTCTGGTACTGTACTTACTTTTTGCCCCTTTTTGGTAATTAAGATTGCCGGAAGCGTTGGGTAGGGAGTCGCTTTGGACTCGTCGTAATTGGCCGCATTAGACGCCTGGGGATTACTTCCATTTGCACCTTGCCGAATCTCCTTGATTCCTAGCAGATCCAGCATTTTATGATGATCCGCCTTCGTCTTACGCTGGGTTTGGGCAACGAGGCTATCCTGCTCAGGGGTTCGCTGCGGAGCCTGGGCTAATAGGACATACGGGCTAATAAGCCCCAAGTACAAAGCCAATCTGATTATTTTTACCATAACTATTTAGAGCTTATTTATATACTTCAAGTGTTTGTATCGTACCATCTGATTCAAGTTTTAACTCTATAACCTTCCAATTTTGGAGGAGGGGAGCACCGAAATCTACACACTGTGATTGAACAGGCACCAAGTACCGTTTTTCTCTACAATCGAATGATGATTTGTCCACCGCAACCCAGGTATCAGGACGATTCTCTTGTAGGAAAAGTAATACTTCCCTTGGAAGTAATGTACCCAAGCTGTACAAAAAAAGCATTTATCTCTATTGGCTTCCAAAAATACTTCCCGATTCTCGTCGATTAGTTGAATGTCTCGTACTTCCTCCGCAATTGATTTCATATCAGGGATGAGCTTTATAAGCTATGATAATCAAGTAGTTATTACACCAGTTAACCTTTCTCTCTTTTCGGGAAGACTCTTCGTATTAGCCGAAATGCTATTCAAAAAGGCGACGTTGATTCCCTTATCTTTGAATACAACGGTAATCTGATCCCCGTGGATTGCACTCACAAATTTTACATTCAATTGTAACGTATCCTTATCGATCCAAGTCGCGGTACCTGCGACGTAAGAAGGCACTTCAATCCGGGTTTTGACCGGAAATAAATAATCAATTGGTTTATTACTCGTGATCCATTTTTTCCAGCCAAACTTAATGTTTTTTACTCCCTCCGCCGTAGTCATTTTCAGTAAGCAAGAATCATTGGTAAGCTCTACGGACAAATGCGTTATTCCATAAGTATTCTTATCGAGGCGAAATACCTCTCCGCTGTATTGCACCGGGTTAGGTCCGGAAAAATTTCCTCGGGGTATAGGCAATACTAATTCGGAGATTTCTTTTTTCAAGGCCGCCAATTCAGCGGGGATTTCTTTCAACCTACCAGTACTCATGGCCGGGAGCAACGTTTCATAGGCTACGTTCATCGTTTTTTGTAAATCCCAACTCTCACTGGTCATCACAAGCACCGCATCCTGATCGGGCATCACCATACAAAACTGTCCATAGGCACCATCGCCCCGGTAAAAGCCCGGCTTGCAGCGCCAAAACTGATAGCCATATCCCTGCGACCAATCACTATCTCCGGCATTGGAAGTAGTTTGCTTGCTAGTTGCTTCTTTAATCCAGCTTTCGGGTAGTAATTGTTTACCTTCCCATTGTCCATTTTGCAGATAAAGCTGTCCGAACCTGGCGATATCCTCCGTTTTTACTCTCAACCCATAACCAGCTGTGTTTAGTCCATCGGGAGATTTTTCCCAGTCATAGCTCACTATTTCGAGTGGCTGAAATAGTCTTGGCTGCAGGTAGTCTTCCAGGGTTTGGCCCGTTACCTGGTACAGGATAGCACCCAACATGTAGGTAGCGCCGGTATTGTACAAAAAATGAGTACCAGGCGTATATTCAACGGGTTGCTGTAGAAATGTTTTTACCCACGATTGTCCCGTGGTATCCCGTAACTTCGGGAGTGTATCAACTCCATGTCCGGTGTTCATGGTAAGCAGATGTTTAATTTTCATGGCTCGCAGATTGTCCGGGACTGAGGAGGGTAGCTCATCCTTAAAAAAATCGATCACCTTATCCTCCACCGAGATTTTCTTTTCATTCACTAGAAACCCAATAGCCGTGCTCGTAAAGCTTTTCGAAAGAGAATAGAGAGTATGAGGATATTTAGCCTCAAAAGGCTTCCACCAGCCCTCTGCCACCACATGCCCATGCCGGACGAGCATGAAACTATGCCACTCCAAGCCACTGGCCTCGATCGCTTTTAAGAATGCTCTGATCCCGGTTGAAGACACGCCTTGCGATTCGGGCGTCTTGCGGGATAAAAACTCAGGAGAAAAGCCAAACGACTGAAAAGAGGGTAATAGCCCCAAGGTAGCCGTGCCCAGCCCGGCGAGTCTAATAAAATTTCTGCGGGAAGCAATCATAGGAAAATAGAAAAAAAGGTTGAAAGGATAGTAATTGATGTTACGCAAGTCTGTTTTTATCCAAAGGAAATATTGCCTGTGTGTTTTAGTTTGAGTAGTTCTAGTTCTTTGAAAGCGGCTTGAATAGCCTTGATGTATATTTTCCCTTTTAGGGCGAAATGGTTGAGTT
>JBDNFP010000041.1:0-26983 GCA_041689775.1 Spirosomataceae bacterium | reverse complement strand
GCTGAATCTAATCCGTGAAATCAGTCGCGATCAGACAACAGCCAGGTCTGACCTTATTTTTAAAATTATGTGCCTGTTTCGATGGGTAAGAAAGCAACTATCTCATTATCAGAACCTAAAAATAGTAGGGTAGAGTACTAATTGGGTATCTCCACCTTAACATCGAAGGGCTTTCGGTCGCCAATGGCGAGCTCCTGGAAGCCTTGAATATGGTAAGACGTTACCCGCCAGGCGCCGTTGCGCAGGCCACAGCGAAGTTGCAGGTTTCTCTCTGATTCGTAAAGTTTGTTCTCCGAAAGGATCAATGCCTCCACCAGAGCCGGTTTTTGGGTAGCTTCGTCCAGTACTATTTTTAATCTGCGCACGGGAAGGTCTTCTTCCGTTTTTAGCACGTATTCGTAGGTCAGCGAATCAGGGCGATTGGTAGCGTAGCTAAGCTTATAGGCATTCTTATTCAAATCCGCCTGAATAAACAATTCCAATTCTTTCTTCCAGTCTACCGTCGTAGTACTGCGCACCTCCTCCTTATCACCCACGATCATTTTTTTGGTAATAGTTGGCTTCTCCTGACTCATCGTTTCGATTTGACCTTCCACAAATTCTTTTAAATCATAGTATACGTTGGGCTCATCTTTACCCTCCTCGGAGGTTTGGCAGGATGATAGTACTGTAAGTAACAGGAGCCCCAGAAAGGCTCCGAAGCGGATAAAGTCAACTCTTTTATTGGGAGACCAGACTTTCTGGAAAGATGCTTGCACGATTAAATTAATAGCTAAAAGAGTCGTCTGACTCCTGTTGAATAAAAAACTCAGAGAGTCTATTGACTCCCCGAGAATGAACACCATCACGGTAGTTATAGTTTACAGCAAACTCTTGCCGGTCATTTCTTTCGGCTGACTAATACCCATCAACGCCAGGATAGTAGGTGCTACGTCCGCCAACCTGCCATCATGAAGTGGCTTGGTGTACTCACTATCAACCAGGATGCAAGGAACCAAGTTGAGCGAGTGCGCCGTATTGGGTGAGCCATCGTCGTTGATGAGGTAATCAGAATTACCGTGATCAGCAATAATGATCGAGGAATATCCGTGGGCCAGGCCTCCATTCACAACGGCTTCTGTGGTTTTATCGACTGTTTCGCAAGCAATGACCGCTGCTTCAAACACACCGGTATGCCCTACCATGTCGGCGTTGGCAAAGTTGAGGCATACAAAGTCTACCTCCTCCTTTTCTAACTCTGGTATAATTACATTTTGAAGATCTATGGCCGACATTTCGGGTTGCAGATCGTATGTTGCTACTTTGGGAGAAGGGCACATCAAACGGCTCTCGCCATCGAACTCTTTCTCCCGACCACCCGAAAAGAAGAACGTTACGTGGGGGTACTTCTCCGTTTCAGCAATCCGGATCTGTTTCTTACCGGCATCAGCCAGTACTTCTCCCAGTGTATTGGTAAAGTTATCTTTATCGAAGATCACTTCCACGTTCTGGAAAGTCTCATCGTAGCTGGTCATGGTAATATAACGCAGATTCAGCTTGTGCATATTCTGCTCATGGAAATCCCGCTGGGTGAGTACTTCAGTAATTTCACGCCCCCGATCCGTACGGAAGTTAAAACAGAGTACCACATCACCGTCTTCAATCAAGCCAATCGGCGTTTCGTCTTGACTGACGGCGACAATCGGCTTAATGAACTCATCGGTCACTCCTTCGGTATACGACTCTTCTACGGCCGCGCGAAGGCCACTTTCGGGTACGTGGGCGCCTATTCCATGCACCATTGCATCGTAGGCAAGCTTTACCCGCTCCCAACGTTTATCGCGGTCCATGGCGTAATAACGGCCGGTAATACTCGCAATACGACCAGTCGTAGAGGCCATGTGCGATTCCAGCTCTTTCAGAAAACCAAGGCCACTCTTGGGGTCACAATCCCGACCATCCGTAAAGGCATGTACGAAGACATCCGTCAGCCCCGCCTCGTGGGCGATGCCACATAGACCCTTCAAGTGATCAATGTGAGAGTGAACTCCACCATCTGACACCAGTCCGATGAAGTGTACTTTCTTTCCGTTTGTTTTGGCAAAATCTAACGCATTGGACAGAACAGGCTCTTTGGCCAATGAACCATCCTGAACCGCCAGATTTATCTTTACCAGATCCTGGTACACCACCCGTCCTGCACCCAGATTCGTATGACCTACTTCGGAATTACCCATCTGCCCATCAGGAAGGCCAACGGCCAAGCCGCTCGCTTCTAGCTTACTGTGAGGATACTTTTGGAGAATACTATCGTAAAAAGGAGTATTGGCAGCGATGATAGCCGAGCGGTTTTCTTCTCCCTGCTTGGCTATACCCCAGCCATCCATGATAATCAATATGACTTTCTTATTCATTTTCTTAGTTGGTTCTTTTGAATTATAAATTCTAAAAATTCAATGCCACACCGTTCTACAATTTCGTAGACCTCCTCAAACATCGAAATATCTTCATAGTAAGGGTCCGGAACGTCTATTGCATCCTGGCGTTCGGGGTCAAACTCCCGGTACATAAATAATCGATCTTCGGGGAAATAAAATCCGCTGCTGCGGTAGCTTTGGTTTCGGATGTCATCGAAGTTAGCCTCATCCATGGCGACAATATAATCAAAGTTATAAAAGTCGTCGCCGTTGAGCTTTCGGGCGTTGTGCGTAAGCTTAATACCCCGTTCGAGGGCTATTTGGCGCATACGCCGGTCGGGAAGGCTACCAATATGGTAGGATGCAGTACCAGCGGAATCACATTGAATTTTATCAGTAAGACCGGCCTGCTGTACGATATTTTGAAATACTCCTTCGGCAATTGGAGAGCGGCAAATATTGCCCAGGCAAATAAAAAGAACGTTGATCATGCCTTAATTAACAAAATAGTTCTTGAAGTATCAACAATGACTTTAATGGAGGCTATCCGATGATACTACTCGTCTTTTTTTTCGATGGATTCACCATTTTCATCCACAATAACGTATACGTCTTCCGTTGGCTTTCTCATCAGGTATTTTTCACGCGCCCATTTTTCAAGCATAGCATCGTTTCCAAATACCTCTTTGCGTTCTTGTCTAACCAGCCGTACCTGTTCTTTGTAGTAGCTCAGGTCACGTTCAAGATCTTTCATTTTCTGGTAGTTTTCCCGAACAACCGACAAGTTGTTATCGTCTAAGAACAAAATCCAGATCAACCAGACTACGAAGGTACCGGTGTAGAATTTTCTCAAATGACGAAGCAACCTATACAGGAAAATGGGAAGTCGAGCCATTGGAAATGAGAAAAAAGACCGGAGCAAGGCCCCGGTCTGGTAAGTAGTCAATTATGATTAAAACTTCAATCCGGGGAAGTAGGCGGTTTCGCCTAGCTCTTCCTCGATACGAATTAGTTGGTTGTATTTTGCCATACGATCTGAGCGGGAAGCCGAACCCGTCTTGATTTGTCCGGTGTTCAAAGCCACCGCCAGGTCAGCAATGGTAGAATCTTCGGTTTCGCCCGAGCGGTGCGACATAATGTTCTTGTAGCTATTCTGCTTGGCAAGGTTTACAGTATTGATCGTTTCTGTTAATGAACCAATCTGGTTTACTTTTATCAAGATTGAGTTAGCGATCTTCTGATCGATCCCCTGCTGTAAGCGGTTTACGTTTGTTACAAACAAGTCGTCACCAACCAGCTGACATTTACTACCGATGCTATCGGTTACGGCCTTCCAGCCAGACCAGTCGTCCTCGTCCATTCCATCCTCAATAGAGATTATTGGGTACTTGTTCACCCATTCCGTCCAGTATCCGGCCATCTCAGCTGAAGAAAGCTTACGTCCGTCTGACTTCTTGAAGTGATACACACCATTCTCGTAAAACTCCGAAGCAGCGGCATCCATTGCGATGAAGATATCTTCGCCAGGCTTATAGCCTGCTTTCTCGATTGCCTGAATTACGATCTCAATCGCCTCTTCGTTGGACTTGATGTTCGGTGCAAATCCACCTTCATCGCCTACATTTGTTGAGTAGCCTTTACTTTTTAATACTTTTTTCAAGGTATGGAATACCTCAACTCCCATGCGAAGTGCATCAGAGAAAGTATCTGCCTTGGCGGGCATTACCATAAACTCTTGGAAATCGATGGAGTTGTCGGCGTGGCTACCACCATTCAGGATGTTCATCATCGGCACGGGTAATGTATTGGCGTTAGTTCCGCCAATGTAGCGGTAGAGCGGCATACCTGCCTCCTGAGCGGCTGCTTTAGCTACCGCCAGTGAAACACCCAGAATAGCGTTTGCTCCCAGCTTACTCTTGTTATGTGTTCCGTCCAGCTCAATCATGATTTTGTCAATCAGATTTTGCTCATAAGCCGAAATACCTATTAACTCAGGGTATATAATATCATTTACGTTCTCTACGGCCTTCAACACCCCTTTTCCTACGTATACGTTATCATCTTCATCGCGAAGTTCTACGGCTTCGTGCTTACCAGTAGAAGCACCGGAAGGTACGGCGGCCCGGCCTACAAAACCATTTTCGGTACGGACATCAACTTCTACGGTAGGATTGCCTCGTGAATCCAGGATTTGTCTTGCGTGTACTGACTGAATAGTACTCATGTTCAGCGTTGGGTTTGATTGGATAATTTGTTACTTTTCTTGAAACAAAAATAATGTAAAATTTCGGGAACCGAGGGATTGAATATTTTTTTAACCTGTTACGGCCTAATCCATCACCATTTTTATTCCATTAAAATTCAAAAAATACCTACTATAATTTCTACTAGCCCTACTGGCATATACCAGCCACGTGCAAACGCAGCTCTCGAATGAAGAGTTTCAGAAACTAATCGACTCTCATCAGCCGGTACTCATTGACTTTTTTGTATCCTGTGTTCAAACTCAACCTACCATTGAGAAACTAGCCAAAGAGTATCCAGGTAAAGCCCAAGTTATCACCATCAATTACGACCAGAACAAAGCACTAACCCAAAGGCTGACCATTGACGAAATTCCAGTTTTTCTATTGTACAAGAAAGGGAGGGTATTGAGGCCAATCTTTAAAATTCAAAAAACCTCAGAAAATGATTTCCTGAGGTTTTTTGAATTTATTGGTCATTTGCTATGCCTCAGCCAGCAACTTAGCAAACTCATCAAACAAGTAGCGTGAATCGTGCGGACCTGGTGCAGCCTCCGGGTGGTACTGCACTGAAAAGGCCGGCTTATCCTTACGACGTATTCCTTCGATGGTCCTATCGTTGAGGTTAATGTGAGTTACCTCTACGTCTGGGTGATTACGTATTTCGTCAGGATTCACCGCAAAACCATGGTTTTGAGAGGTAATTTCACAAAGTCCGGTCAGGAGGTTCTTGACCGGGTGGTTCAGGCCCCTATGCCCGTGGTGCATCTTGTAGGTAGAAATACCACTTGCTTCGGCCAAAAGTTGGTGTCCCAGGCAGATTCCAAACAGTGGTTTATTGGAGGCGATCATTTCCTTTACCGTTTCCACGGCATACATCATAGCCGCCGGGTCTCCGGGTCCGTTTGAGATGAAGAAACCATCTGGATTCCATTCTATTACTTCGTTAAAAGGCGTTTGGGCCGGAAATACCTTACAATAACACCCTCTTTCGGTCAGGTTTTTAAGGATACTTTTTTTAGTACCGTAATCCATAACAGCTACCCGCCACTTACTATCAGCTTCATCACCAACAAAGTAAGGAATACGAGTACTGACTTCCGAGGACAGCTCCAAACCAGCCATGGACGGCACTTTCTTTAACTCTACCATCAACTCATTCTCATCTAGAATTTCGGATGAGATAATGGCGTTCATAACTCCTTTTTCCCGGACGTGACGCACCAAATGGCGTGTATCAACATTACTGATACCAACAATGTTTGCTCTTTCGAAATACTCTTGCAGGGAGAAATCGGCAGTATGCCTAGAAAACACATTGGAAAAAGTATTACATACCAGTCCTTTGATTTTTACGCCATCGGATTCTTCTTCGCTTCCCAGCTGAACACCATAATTCCCAATATGTGAAGTTGTATTCACCACAATTTGGCCATAGTAAGAAGGGTCCGTATAGATTTCCTGATAACCGGTCATGCCGGTATTAAAGCAGATCTCTCCGCCAGTAGTCCCAATGTGACCTAATGCCAACCCCCGGTAGGCAGTTCCATCTTCCAGTAGCAATAGCGCTTCTCTTGTCTGAGTCATTTTAGTCGATTCGTGATTAGCAGATTCAAAAGTATTAATTAATGCCCAAAAAAAGGGGTTAAACGAAAAACGCTCAACCCCTTCTGTCAGTAACTTACTATCATTTCTAATTTCTGTTCTATCAATTTTCGCGGCCTCCGTCTAATTCGTCTTGCCAAGCTTTCAATTCATCCCATTTACCGTCAGCGGCAAGTTCGGCTTGTTGTGGCCAAGTAGCAGGATCATGCGAAGCAAACTGTGAACCAGCGTTGTCAAGGATTTCACGAATCGCTTCGGTTGTCGACTCTGCTAACTTAGCAAAAGTATCGATTCCTGCTTCGTTCAAAACCTCTGCAATCTTAGGTCCAATTCCCTCTACTTTTTCCAAGTCATCCGCCACTACCACAGATGTTTCCTCTACCGCAACCGGGGCTGCCTGTACAGTTTCTTCTGTTTCAGTGCTTTCAGACTTCTTTCCTCCACGACGGCTACGACGCGTCTTAGTGGGCTTATCAGCATCAGCAAGTAGAAGAATCTCGTTGAAATCAACTAGTTCCATAATACAAACCTGAGCCGAGTCACCAAGACGTGATCCTAGCTTGATAATACGGGTGTAACCACCCGGACGGTCAGCAATTTTATCAGATACCACGTTGAAGAGTTCCTTTACTGACTCTTTATCGTTCAAATGAGAAAACACGATACGACGGTTGTGCGTAGAATCGTCTTTCGAACGGGTCAGTAGGGGTTCAACATATTTTCTGAGTTCTTTCGCCTTGGCCAAAGTAGTCTCAATGCGCTTGTGCAAGATTAATGAAGAGGCCATGTTCGACAACATTGCCCGACGGTGTGAAGCCGTTCTTCCCAAATGGTTATCTTTCTTTCCGTGTCTCATTGTTCTAATTGTTTAGTAGCTTCGAGCGGCGGTTGTTACGCGCTACAGAATACTTACTTATTAAACTTTACTTTTCAATCCTCTTCCAAGCGATACTTACCTACTTCCATTCCGAAGGTCAGTCCTTTTTCAGATACTAGTTGTTCCAATTCAGTAAGAGATTTCTTACCAAAGTTACGGAACTTCATCATATCTGATATTTCGAGCTTCACCAAATCACCCAATGTCTTCACGTCGGCTGACTTCAAGCAATTGTAAGCTCGCACGGAAAGGTCCAGTTCTGATAGCGATGTTTTGAGGAGCTTGCGCATGCGCAACATCTCTTCATCTACCTGATTGTCTTCTTCCGCCTTTTGCTTCTCAAACGTCATAGTCTGGTCTGAGAACAACATAAAGTGTTGAATTAGTATATTTGCAGCCCCTTTCAAAGCCTCCTCCGGATGAATCGACCCATCAGTCTGAATATCAATGAGCAAACGCTCGTAATCAGTTTTCTGCTCTACACGAGTGTTTTCAACGCTAAATTTAACATTCTTTACTGGAGTATAAATTGAATCCATAGCAATGTGACCAAAAGGGATCTCATTTGCCCGGGGCTCGTCAGCAGGAACGTATCCACGCCCTTTATCCATTAGAATTTCCATTTCGAAATCCTTTTGGTCATCTAGGTGACAGATTACCTGATCAGGGTTTAATACCTGATATGAACTGGTAAATTTACCAATATCGCCTGCCGTTACCACTGAAACATTTTTCAGACTTATAACAATGCGGTTCTCCACTAAATCTACTGCTTTCTTAAAACGAACGGTTTTAAGATTGAGGATAATTTCTGTAACATCTTCAACCACACCCTCGATGGTCGAAAATTCGTGAAGTACCGATGGGAACTTCACGCTCGTAATGGCATATCCTTCCAACGAAGAAAGCAATATACGACGTAACGCGTTTCCAATTGTTACACCGTAGCCTTTCTCCAATGGCTTAAATTCAAACAACCCGTGAAAGTCGTCGGCTTTTTCCATTACGACTTTATCAGGCATTTGGAATGCTAGTATTGACATAGTCTTTGTCTCCTTTTTTTGTAGTAAATGACGGTTGATCAGGCCATCGTTACCTTTGCGATCGCAAACGTTTCCGCGTGTACGGGTACAAGGATGCCCCAGCCGAAGCCGGGGCTATGTAGATGAGTAAGAATCTTACTTAGAGTACAACTCGACAATGAGTTGCTCATTTACATTCTCAGGAATCTGATCACGCTCCGGATAAGAAATAAACTTACCGGTCATGTCCGAACCTTCCCATTCTAACCAAGTATAACGCTTCGTAGTATGGCCCGCAAGGCTATCAGTGACAGCTTCCAAAGACCTAGACTTTTCACGTACTGTGATTACCTGGCCTGGACGCAGGGAATAAGAAGGAATGTTCACTATTTCGCCGTCTACCATCACGTGCTTGTGAGATACGAGCTGACGGGCAGCACGACGAGTAGAAGCAATCCCTAAACGGAAGACCGTATTATCCAGACGAGCCTCGCAAAATTTCAGCAAGTTCTCTCCGGTAATACCTTCCTTGACGGCAGCGCGGTTAAAGAGGTTTCTGAACTGTCTCTCCAGTATACCATAAGTATACTTCACTTTTTGCTTCTCCATTAATTGAAGAGCATATTCTGACTTCTTGGAGCGACGACCGCGACCATGTACGCCGGGTGGATAATTCTTTTTTGATAGAGCCTTACTAGGACCCATGATGGGCTCTCCGTAACGTCTCGAAATTTTAGCCTTAGGACCTGTATAACGTGCCATTTTATGTATTTAAATTACCACTAGTACAATTGAATAACCCCAGTTCCTAAATTATTAATTGTTTACCAGCTACTGTTTTTAATTAATTAAACTCTTCTACGCTTAGGAGGACGACATCCGTTGTGCGGAAGAGGCGTAATATCTCTGATGGTAGAGACCTCAATTCCAGCATTTTGGATTGTACGAATCGCTGACTCGCGTCCTGAACCTGGTCCTTTTACAAAAACCTCAGCTTTGCGCATTCCCAAATCAAACGCGACCTGTGCACAGTTTTGAGCGGCAGTTTGAGCAGCATAGGGAGTGTTCTTTTTAGAACCTCTGAATCCCATCTTGCCCGCCGATGCCCAGGAAATAACCTGACCATTGTTGTTCGTAATAGAAATAATAATGTTGTTGAAGGTAGCTTTAATATGTATTTGGCCAACAGGCTCAACTACTACTACTCTTTTCTTTGCTTTGTCTTTTCTTTTATTCTGTGCCATTGTGCTATTGCTAATGTGTACAAGCGGAAATGAAGGTCACCACTTGTGTGTTATTTAGTAGCTTTTTTCTTGTTAGCAACCGTCTTACGCTTACCCTTCCGTGTACGTGAGTTATTCTTCGTTCTTTGTCCACGAAGTGGTAGGCCTTTACGGTGACGAAGCCCACGATAGCAAGCAATGTCCATAAGGCGCTTAATGCTAAGCTGCACCTCAGACTTGAGTGCTCCTTCAACTTTGTATTCGTTCGCAATAATCGTACGAACCGCCCCTGACTCGTCATCAGACCACTCAGATACTTTCTTATCAAAAGAAATACCTGATCTTTCTAAGATACTTCGGGAGGCGCTACGGCCAATTCCGAAAATATAGGTAAGGGCGATTTCGCCTCTTTTCCGGTCGGGGATATCAACTCCTGCAATACGTGCCATAATTATTATCCTTGTCTTTGTTTGTACCGAGGATTCTTTTTATTAATTACATAGATCTTACCTTTTCGGCGGATCACTTTGCAGTCTTCGCTGCGTTTCTTAACAGATGCTTTAACTTTCATTTTTATTCAGGATTTTCGCGTAAATAGGTTAGCGACATTCTCAAACTGTTATTTATAGCGATAGACGATTCTAGCCTTGGTAAGGTCATAGGGTGACATTTCCAGTTTGACGCGGTCGCCCGGCAAAATTTTGATGTAGTGCATTCTCATTTTACCAGAGATATGCGCTATAACTTCATGCTTGTTTTCCAACTGAACACGAAACATTGCATTTGACAATGCTTCTACGATCACGCCGTCTTGCTCAATGGATGCTTGTTTTGCCATTCTTTGTTTGTTATTATTCGTTGTTTATTCGGCAACTACCATTAGACTTGTATTAGTAGTTACCTGTTCAATGTATTCGAAAGTTGTAAGTACTTCAACCTTACCTTTCCGGACCGCGATAGTATGTTCGTAGTGGGCAGAAGGCATGCGATCAATTGTCCGAATAGTCCAACCATCTCGTTCCTGAACAACTGCTTTCTTACCTAAATTAATCATGGGCTCAATTGCCAGAACCATCCCCTCTTTAAGTTTAATTCCCTTACCTCGTTTTCCGTAGTTTGGTACTTCCGGACTTTCGTGGAGATTCTTACCTACCCCGTGTCCTACAAGTTCTCTAACTACCGAATAATTAAACTGTTCAACATAATCCTGAATTGCAAATCCAATATCTCCAATTCGCATTCCATCGAAAGCTTTTTCAACTCCTAGGTAAAGAGATTTTTTTGTTCGTCTTAGAAGAGCTAAAATCTCTTCTTTTACTTCACCAATTGGATACGTGTAAGCACTATCACTATGGTATCCGTTTAACTTTACACCACAATCAATCGAAACTATATCTCCGTCACGTAGTTCATAATTACTTGGTATACCATGAACTACAATTTCGTTAACTGACATACACAAAGAGGCTGGAAAATCATTATACCCTTTAAAGGAAGGTGTTCCATTATTATCTCTTATGTACTGCTCTGCTATCGTATCCAGCTGCCTAGTGGTAACTCCGGGCTTAATCCATTTGGCGACCTCGGCGTGAGCTTTACCAAGAACTAAACCGCTCTTTTTGATAAGCTCAATCTCCTGATCTGTTTTCAGGTAGATCATAATTTATACTGCTACACTTTCTGTCCGACCCTTAATACGTCCAGACTTCATGAGTCCTTCGTATCTACGCATCAACAAATAGCTTTCAATTTGTTGCAGTGTATCGAGTACTACACCAACCATAATCAGTAAGGAAGTCCCCCCAAAAAACTGAGCAAATGAGCTAGTCATTCCCAATAAGCTGGCAAGCGCTGGCAAGATCGCAACCAAGGCAAGCAGAATTGAACCTGGGAAGGTAATGCGGTCAAGTATGGTGCTAATATACTCGGACGTTTGCTGGCCTGGCTTAATACCGGGAACAAATCCTCCGCCACGTTTCATATCATCAGCGATTTGTTGCGGATTAACCGAAATTGCAGTATAAAAGAATGTAAACACAATGATCAAAAACGCAAACAGTAAATTATATTGCCAAGTTGTATAGGTAGCAAATATGGTAGCTACATTACTCGCAAAATCACTAGTTTCAGCAAAAAGCGAAGCGACTACCGAAGGCACAAACATTAACGCTTGGGCAAAAATGATTGGCATTACACCGGCAGCGTTTACCTTTAGAGGTAAATACTGGCGCTGACCACCTCCAACGATACGGTTTCCGACAACCTGCTTAGCATACTGGATTGGTACCCTACGAACAGCTTGGGTTAGCATTACAGCACCCATGATCACAAAGTAAAGAGCAACTATCTCTAATACAAAAACTAGGATCTGGCCACTACCCCGTGAACTGAATTCTTGTAAGATTGCACCAGGGAAGCGCGATACGATACCAATCATAATAAGCATTGAAATACCATTCCCAACTCCCTTGTCAGTAATTCTTTCACCTAACCACATACAAAACATGGTCCCAGCAATTAGAATAAATATAGATGAAACAGTAAAAATACTACGTGATACAAGTAAAGCTTCATCAGGTACAGTCGTCTTCAAATAAGTAAGTCCCTGAGCAAACGTAACGATGATCGTGAGTACGCGAGTAATTTGGTTTAACTTCTTCCGGCCAGATTCCCCTTCTTTCTGCATTTTCTGAAAGTAAGGAAGTGCCATCGTTAATAACTGAATGGCAATGGAAGCAGAAATATAGGGCATAATGCCTAGGGCAAAAATCGATGCCTTGCTGAATGCTCCACCAAGAAACGTATCCAAAAGTCCAAGTAGTCCCTGGGCAGAAAAATTCATGCGATCAGGCTCGATACCCGGCAGCACTACAAACGAGCCCAAACGGAATATCGTTATAAACAAAAGAGTGTTGAGAATGCGGGTTCTCAACTCCTCAATTGAAAAAATATTTTTAATAGTTTCGATAAATCGTTTCATATGAAAAGTCTTGTATAACCTGGAGTTCGTTCAAACTTTAAAACTAGTAAGGTACCTTCAGGATTACAGTTTAATTGCTTTTCCACCTGCCTTTTCGATAGCTTCAATGGCGCTAGCGGAAAAACCATGAGCATGCACCTCAACTGAACTCGTTACTTCTCCACGATTAAGGATCTTGACCAGATCTTTTTTGTTGGCAAGACCATTCTCACGCAACATATCAAAATCAATCACAGTCTTACCTGTCTTTTCAACTATCGCCTGAATAGCATCAAGATTAATCGCTTTGTACTCGACGCGATTAATATTTGTGAAGCCGAATTTGGGCACGCGACGCTGTAAAGGCATCTGTCCACCTTCAAAGCTACGCTTTGCGCTGTATCCTGAACGAGACTGAGCCCCTTTGTGTCCACGCGTGGAAGTACCTCCACGTCCCGAACCAGTTCCGCGTCCTACCCGCTTGTTAGCTCTTACCGAACCGGCAGCTGGCTTTAATGAACTAAGATTCATAGCAATTATATCTTTTAAATTTCTTCAACTTTTATCAAATGACTCACTTTACGGATCATTCCCGCAATAGAGTCGTTATTTTCTTTCTCAACAGAGCGATTGATCTTACCTAATCCTAACGCCTTTACTGTGCGCTTTTGCTTCTCAGGGCGATCGATCACACTTCTAATCTGTGTTATCCGTACTTTTGACATGGTTACTTTTAGTTAGGAGTATAACCCGTTTTGGGGATTAACCATTGAATACTTTTTCCAATTTCACTCCGCGCTGGAAAGCTATCTGATGCGGGGCTCTCATCTTCATAAGAGCGTCGATCGTTGCTTTTACCACGTTGTGAGGGTTTGACGATCCCTTGGACTTTGCCAATACATCATGGATTCCGGCTGCTTCAAGCACGGCGCGCATTGCACCACCTGCAATTACGCCTGTACCGGGTGCGGCGGGTTTGATAAGTACGAAACCACCACTGTATTTACCTTCCATAGCATGAGGCACAGTACTCTTCAACAAAGGAACCTGAAAGAGGTTTTTCTTTGCTTCATCTATCCCTTTTGCAATTGCATCAGTAACTTCATTTGCCTTGCCTAATCCGTAGCCAACAACACCTTTTCCGTCACCTACAACAACGATCGCCGAAAAACTGAAACGACGACCACCTTTTACTACTTTAGCAACGCGGTTGATGGCAACGACGCGCTCTTTAAGCTCTGATTCGTTGACCTTTGAAGGTCGGTTTATATTCTGCATAATCTTATATCTTAGAATTTAAGACCACCCTCACGGGCTCCTTCGGCTAATGCTTTAACTTTCCCGTGGTATAAATAGCCATTGCGGTCAAATACTACCGCCGAGATACCAGCTTCGAGTGCTTTTTCTGCTATTTTTTTTCCAACTAAAGTAGCGGCCTCAATATTGGTATTCTTCTTCTTAACACCCGATTCGAGTGATGAAGAACTTACTAGTGTTACGCCTTTCTCATCATCAATTACCTGCGCGTAAATCGTGGTGTTTGAGCGGAACACTGATAACCGTGGACGGTCAGCATTTCCCTGCACCTTTTTACGAATATGATATTTGAGGCGTTGTCTCCTGTCTGTTTTTGCAGTCGCCATTATATTATCGTATGTACTTGTTAAAAATAACCCCGTGAGGGATATTACTATTTCTTAGATGCTGACTTACCAGCCTTACGACGAATTACCTCACCAACGAAGCGAATACCTTTACCTTTGTAAGGCTCTACTTTACGCAAAGATTTAATCTTTGCAGCTACTACTCCGATCAGCTCTTTGTCTATTCCTTCCAAAACCACTTTTGGATTCTGTCCTTTCTCAGTGACTGTAGTAACCTTAATTTCCTGAGGTACCGCCATAAATATATTGTGAGAATAGCCAAGGCTCAATTCAAGGATATTGTTTACAGCAGTTGCTTTATAACCAACACCGACAATTTCTAAATCCTTACGGTAACCTGTATTTACTCCAATCACCATATTGTTGATCAAAGAGCGGTACAAACCGTGAAGGGCTTTGTGACGCTTCTGCTCACTGGGACGAGCCACTTTTAATTGGCTGCCATCTACCGAAACAGTAATATCTTTATCGACCACTTGGGTAAGTGTTCCTTTCGGACCTTTAACTGATACTACGTTATCGTCGCTCACGGAAACCGTGATGCCGGCGGGTAGTTCTATAACTTTGTTTCCTATTCGTGACATTTCTAAATAGACTTTACGATTAGTACACGTAACACAACACTTCTCCACCAACGTTCATCGTGCGTGCTTCCTTATCGGTCATCACACCCTTGGAGGTCGAAATAATTACCGTTCCTAGTCCGCTTAATACGCGGGGAATAGTGGTAGCACCTGAGTACTTACGAAGACCTGGCTTACTAACACGTTGAATTTTTACGATGGCAGGCTGTTTCGTTACAGGATTATATTTCAAAGCAATCTTGATAGATCCCTGAGGACCATTGTCATCAAACTTATAGCTTTGAATGTACCCTTTCTCAAATAGTACCTTCGTAATTTCTTTCTTTATGTTGGAAGCAGGTATCTCAACAACCCGATGCTTCGCCTTGATGGCGTTTCTGATTTGAGTCAGATAATCTGCTATGGGATCCGTTACCATTTTAGTGACTTGTTTAAGCACTCCTCAAAAAGGCGTGCAAAGTTAAGTAATTGAAATCAGAATTAAAAGGGTTCTTACCAACTTGCCTTAGTGACACCAGGAATTTTTCCTTGTGATGCCATTTCGCGGAATAGAACACGTGAAATTCCAAATTTGCGCATATATCCGCGGGGGCGGCCAGTGATCTTACAACGATTGTGCAAACGCACGGGCGATGAATTGCGAGGGAGTTTATCAAGACCAACCCAGTCGCCGGCTTCCTTTAACTTAGCACGCTTCTCAGCGTACCTTGCCACCAACTGTTGTCTTTTTCTTTCCCGAGCTTTTACTGATTCTTTTGCCATTTCAGTGAAATATCTTAATCTATGAACTGTTGATTATTTCGCAGCACTCGTAAAGGGCATACCAAGAGCTTTGAGTAGCTCATAGCCTTCCTCATCCGAATTAGTCGATGTTACGAAGGTGATATCCATGCCCGTAATCTTATTGACTTTGTCAATACTAATCTCCGGGAAGATAATTTGCTCTTTCACACCAAAAGTATAGTTACCACGTCCGTCAAATCCCTTGTCGCTAATACCGCGAAAGTCACGTACACGTGGCATCGCAATGGCGGTTAAACGATCTAGAAATTCGTACATACGGTCGCCACGTAGGGTTACCTTAGCTCCGATCGGCATATTCTCGCGGAGCTTAAAGTTAGATACGGCTTTCTTAGAAATAGTAGCTATTGCTTTCTGACCTGTAATTAGGGTCAGCTCTTCTACTCCTGTATCTACCAATTTTTTATCTGCAACAGCAGCACCAATACCTTTATTAATTACAATCTTAGTAAGGCGGGGTACTTGCATCAGAGACTTAAACTGAAACTTCTCTCTCAGTTGTGTCTTAATATCTTTATGATATTTTTCTTTTAATCTTGGGATTGCCATGTGTTGTTTGACAAGTAAAATGGATTTCCGACCCACTCTGCGTTAATATTAAACTCGACTGTTCAAGAACTTTACTACTTAAATAAACTTATCAGTCTTCTTTGAGTAGCGCTGTAACTTATCTTTATCGTTTAACCGACGTCCTGTACGGGTTGCATCGCCGGTTGCAGGATCAACCACCATCAGGTTACTGATATGGATACTTCCCTCTAGCTTCTCAATACTTCCCTGGGGATTTTGAGCATTGGGCTTTACGTGCTTAGTAAGCATATTGGCACCTTCTACGATTGCCCGATACTTATCTACTATTACAACTTTCACCTGACCGGTTTTACCTTTCGAGTTACCCGCGATCACCTTGACAGTATCTCCTGTACGGATGTGAAACTTCGGCTTCTTATTTTGCTTCTTTTCCATTTTTAGTATTCTTTATCGGTTCAAAGAACTACGTTTTGCCCGTACAAATTAGAGAACTTCGGGTGCCAGCGATACGATCTTCATAAATTGCTTGTCACGCAACTCACGTGCAACGGGCCCAAAAATACGGGTACCACGAGGCTCATTGTTAGCCGTGAGTAGAACAGCAGCATTGTCTTCGAAGCGAATATAAGTTCCGTCCTTACGACGTATCTCTTTCTTAGTACGTACTACCACTGCCTTTGACACTGTACCTTTCTTCATGTTACTAGAAGATAAGGCCGATTTTACCGTTACGACAACTTTGTCGCCTACCGTAGCGTAGCGCTTACCGGTTCCACCAAGTACACGAATAACGAGTACTTCTTTGGCTCCGCTGTTGTCAGCTACGGACAATCTTGATTCTTGCTGTACCATTGTTACTTCGCTCTTTCAAGGATTTCTATTAATCTCCAACGCTTATTCTTGCTAAGCGGACGGGTTTCCATGACACGGATCGTATCACCGACACCGCATTGGTTTGTTTCATCATGCACCATTAGTTTGGAAGTCTTCTTCATAAACTTACCATACATCGGATGCTTGACCTTACGTTCGACCGTGATTACACAAGATTTATCCATCTTGTTAGTTACTACACGACCTACTCTCTCTTTGCGCAAATTTCTTTTTATTTCCTCCATGGTTTCTTAGCTACTTATTATTGCTGTTGGGAAGATTTTGCCGTCATCTCCGTAAGGAGCCTTGCGATTTGCTTACGCGCAGCCCGGATACGTAGTGGATTCTCAATGGGAGAAACAGCGTGGGCAAACTTCAAACGCAATAAGCGCTCTTTCTCCTGGGCGATCTGCTCTTTCAATTGATCTTCCGAAAGAGCTTTTATTTCTTGGTTATTCATTGCTTTACGAATTTGTATAGTTCAGAAAACGCATCTTGGTGCATTCTATTCCTGATAATCACGACGTACGATAAACTTCGTCTTAATTGGCAGTTTTTGTGCGGCTAGACGAAGGGCTTCGTTAGCGGTGTCAAGGCTTACTCCGGCTGCTTCAAAAATGATAGTACCTGGCTTGACCATCGCTACCCAATATTCAGGTGCTCCCTTACCTTTACCCATACGTACTTCGGCGGGCTTCTTCGTGATTGGTTTATCAGGGAAGACCCGAATCCAAACCTGACCTTCACGCTTCATCGCACGGGTCACGGAAATACGTGCTGCCTCGATCTGGCGGGCTGTAAGCCAACCTGGTTCCAGTGCTTTGATAGCAAATGAGCCAAAAGATATCTGGTGACCACGTGACGCAACCCCATTGAAGCCGCCTTTGTCTTTCTGCTGCTTGCGAAATTTGGTTCTTTTCGGCTGTAACATGATTCTGATTTATTTATACCGTCGCCTGGCGTCGGAAATCGTTCTAATTACTTCTTCTTATTCGTATTGGTATTACTATTTTTGCTCCGCTTGCGCCGATCTCCGCGATCAGCTCCACCTTTGTCATCAGCAGCACTGCGTCCGCGACGGTCACCACGTCCACCACGGTCACTACGATCGTTACGATCAGCCTGAGCAGTAGCAGCGCTTGGGGTGAGGTCACGCTTACCGTAAAGTTCGCCTTTGAATACCCATACCTTGATACCAATCTTTCCGTAAATGGTTTGAGCCTCAGAAATTGCGTAATCAATGTCAGCACGGATCGTGTGGAGTGGAATACGGCCTTCCTTATACTCTTCAGTGCGCGCCATTTCTGCACCACCTAAACGTCCAGAGAGACGAATTTTAATTCCCTGAGACCCTACACGCATCGCAGACGAGATTGCCTGCTTCATAGCTCTACGGTAGGAAATACGAGCTTGCAGCTGCTGAGCTATAGCTTCGCCTACCAATTTAGCATCAATCTCAGGACGTTTAATCTCGTAAATATTGATCTGAACGTCTTTTCCTGTGATTTTCTTGAGCTCTTCTTTAATTCTATCAACTTCGCTTCCACCTTTACCAATTACAATACCCGGACGAGCAGTGTGAATTGTAAGGGTAATCCGTTTCAAAGTCCGCTCAATAACAACCTTAGAGATTGATCCCTTAGGAATACGGGCTTGGATGTATTTACGGATTTTTTCGTCTTCCACTAATTTGTCAGAGAAGTCCTTTCCACCATACCAGCTCGAGTCCCATCCTCTAACAATGCCTAGTCTCAGACCTATTGGGTTTACCTTTTGTCCCATCTTTTGTATAGATCGTTTATGATTCGGTGTTACTTTCTTCTGCTTCTACAAAATTTGCCTCTGTCGAAGCATCATCAATCACAATAGTGATATGATTAGAACGCTTACGGATTCTGTGGGCTCTTCCCTGGGGTGCAGGGCGAAGGCGCTTTAACATACGACCTCCATCCACAAAAACAGTTTTAACGTATAGTTCAGCGTCTTCAAGCTTGGCATCTTCGTTCGTCTGTTCCCAGTTAGCTACCGCTGACAAAAGAAGTTTGTGAAGTACTGGTGATGCCACATTGGGCTGGAATTTCAACAGGCCCAAAGCTTTACTGACCTTTTGACCGCGAATCATGTCGGCTACCAATCTCATTTTACGAGGCGAGGTAGGTACATTTTTTAGTATTGCTTTTGCTTCCATGTTCTTTCAGATTAGCTTACCCCGACTTATTTACCGAGGTTAGCGGTCAACAAAGTTTATCGTTTTCCCTTATCTTTCTTCGCTGTATGACCGCGGAAGTTACGAGTTGGCGAGAATTCACCCAACTTATGTCCTACCATATTTTCTGTCACATACACAGGAATAAACTTGTTTCCATTGTGTACAGCGAAAGTGTGCCCTATAAAATCGGGAGAAATCATTGAGCGGCGCGACCAAGTTTTGATCACTGACTTTCGGACCGCATTATTCATCGTCTGAATTTTATTTTCCAAACGATAATCTATATAAGGTCCTTTTTTTAATGAACGTGCCATGTAGCTATCTTACTTTTTACGTCTGCTAATAATCAGTTTTTCAGAATGCTTATTACGGTTTCTCGTCTTCAATCCCTTAGAGAACTGACCGTTACGTGAACGAGGTTGACCGCCTGACGCACGTCCTTCACCTCCACCCATTGGGTGATCAACCGGGTTCATTGCGACACCTCTAACGCGTGGACGACGTCCTAACCAACGCTTACGACCGGCTTTACCGATATTAACGTTCATGTGCGTAGAGTTAGATACTGTTCCAACGGTTGCAATGCAGGTTGAAAGGATCATGCGCATCTCGCTCGATGGGAGTCTCAATACCGCATACCTTCCTTCACGAGCTACCAATTGGGCATAAGTACCAGCGCTACGTGCAAACTGACCACCTTTACCCGGTGTAAGCTCTATATTGTGAACGATTGTACCAATAGGCATTGAACCTAAGGGAAGAGCATTTCCAACTTCGGGGGCGATACTTTTTCCTGACTCAATTTTCTGACCTACGTTCAAACCGTTTGGTGCTAAGATGTAGCGCTTTTCTCCATCTTCGTACTGCACAAGGGCAATGCGGGATGAACGGTTTGGATCATATTCAATTGTCATTACAGTAGCCGGCGCATCGAAACGATCTCTTTTGAAATCAATCACACGGTACATTCTCTTGTGACCGCCACCAATGTGACGCATCGTGCGACGACCTTGGTTATTACGACCACCCGATTTCTTGATCGGCTCAATCAGGCTACGCTCAGGCTTTGCAGTCGTGATCTCCGAAAAAGAGGGTGCTATGCGAAAGCGTTGTCCTGGACTTGTGGGTTTTAATTTTTTAACTGCCATTACTATACTTGCTCGTCAATGTTATGAATCAGTCAACTATCTCCTAAGCTTCGCCGTAGATGTTGATAATCTCTCCTTCGGCTACTGTTACGATAGCTTTCTTGTACGTAGATGTTTTTCCAGAGATAAACTTACCAGCTGAGATCCGGGTCTTAGATTTTCCGATGCAGCGCATAGTACTTATACTCTTTACGGTAACCCCATACATTTTCTCAACAGCCTTTTTAATTTCTACCTTGTTTGTATCTTTTGCTACTTCGAAGGCATATTTACCAAGGACTGCCTGAGCGGTTACCTTTTCGGTTATGATTGGACGCTTAAGTACACTCATCATTGTTTATTCAATAGGGTTTCCAATACAGACAGAGCAGATTCGCTAATCAGAAGACGATCTGCGTTCATAAGATCATACGTATTAACCATATCCGCCGTAGTGATTTTGGTCTTAGGTATGTTACGTCCCGACAGGTACACGTTAGTATCTACCGCAGGTAATATCAATAGTGTCTTCGTTCCCGTTAGAGATAGGGCGTTTAATACTTCCAAATAAGACTTAGTTTTTGGAGTTTCAAACGTAAAGGCCTCCATGATAGAGATAGAATTCCCGTTAGCCTTAGCAGCAAATGCTGATTTACGAGCTAATACCTTTACTTTCTTGTTCAATTTAAAACTATAGTCGCGGGGACGTGGGCCGAATACGCGACCACCACCGACAAATATGGGTGACTTAATACTTCCTGCACGTGCTCCCCCTGTTCCCTTCTGACGCTTGATCTTACGGGTAGAGTGATTGATTTCTGCACGTTCTTTTGACTTGTGTGTACCCTGACGCTGATTGGCCAAATACTGCTTTACGTCTAAATAGATCGCATGCTCGTTGGGCTCAATGCCGAAGATGTCTTCCGAAAGAGTTATTTTCTTACCGGTATCTTCTCCTTTTATGTTATTTACAGACAGTTCCATCGGTATTATTTCTCAATGATTACAAATGAATTCTTCGAACCTGGTACCGAGCCACTTATCACTATAAGGTTTTGCTCAGGAATCACTTTCAGAATGCGAAGGTTCTGAATTTTTACGCGATTGTTACCCATGCGACCACCCATCCGGATACCTTTGAATACACGGGAAGGGAATGAACAAGCACCGATCGAACCAGGGTGACGAGCGCGGTTATGCTGTCCGTGGGTTTGACCACCCACCCCACTGAATCCGTGACGCTTTACTACTCCTTGAAAACCACGACCTTTGGCATTACCAATCACGTCCACAAACTCACCTTCAATAAAGATGTCCTGCACCACCAACGATTTGCCCAACTCATGATCAACTTCGAAGTACTTAAACTCAACTACCTTTTGCTTAGGAGTTGTGTTGGCCATCTTAAAGTGACCCAACATTTGCTTAGAAGTGTTTTTCTCTTTCTTCTCACCAAATGCCAACTGGAGGGCCTTATAACCATCCTTCTCCTCGGATCTAACTTGTGTTACTACGCAAGGACCAGCTTGAATAACTGTACATGCCAGAGCCTGCCCGTCAGCATTGTACAAACTGGTCATCCCAATTTTTTTTCCTATTAAACCAGACATTTTTTGTGTTTTAAATTAGCAGGAATGAACCTAATTTTTGAAACGGACTGCAAAGTTAGGGAAGTTATTTAGAGTATCCTACTTTGCTTTTGTTTATTATTTTTCCGGTTGTTAACAAAAAAGGTCAGATGTAGTAAACATCTGACCTCATGTATCGTATATTTATATTTCGGAGGCATGAACTGCCTGAGAAATAATTTCTAACGAGAAGAGCTCAAATGTGGTTTCCAAAAAAAGGACCTTCATCCGACCAATAATGTGATGCAAAAGTACGGGGAAATAAATTAGGATAACAGCTATTATCCTAATTTATTTCCCCGTACTAATAATTTATACTTTAATCTCAACGTCAACTCCACTGGGAAGTTCGAGTTTCATCAGTGCATCTACTGTTTTTGCGCTAGTGGAGAATATATCTACCAAACGCTTGTAAGTGCAAAGTTGGAACTGCTCGCGCGACTTCTTATTCACGTGGGGTGAACGCAGTACTGTAAAAATCTCTTTTTCGGTTGGCAGAGGGATAGGACCACTTACTACGGCTCCGGTTGCTTTTACAGCCTTAACAATTTTCTCGGCTGACTTATCGACCAAGTTGTGATCGAAAGATTTGAGCTTAATGCGAATTTTCTGATTCATTGCTTTTATTACTAAATTGGTTCATAGAAAAGGCCTGTTCACGACAAGCTTCCATAGATGAAAGAACCATTTGCTTCACCCATGCGATATTTTGGATGGGTGAGTAAGAAAACTCCTACCCACCCCATTTATATTGTTAGGCGTTAACCGCACCCTTTGCTTTGGCTACTACTGCTTCAGCCAAGTTTTGGGGAATAATCTCATAGTGAGAGAAAGTGATGCTGGCCGTTGCACGTCCGGAAGTAATCGTACGGAGATCCGTTACGTAACCAAATAGCTCCGATAGGGGTACATCCGCCTTGATTACCTGAGCACCCGCGCGAGAATCCATTCCTTTCATCAATCCACGACGACGGTTAAGGTCACCGGTTACTGGTCCGGTATACTCCTCGGGAGACACTACTTCTACGGCCATGATAGGTTCAAGAACCTTAGCACCTGCCTGGCGAGCAGCCTCCTTGAAGCCGATCCGAGCAGCCATTTCAAAAGAGAATGAATCGGAGTCAACATCGTGGAAAGATCCGTGGTATAAACGAACCTTCATAGAATCGAGCGGGTAACCGGCCAAAGGACCGTTCTTCATCGCTTCGTCGAATCCTTTCTGGATTGATGGAATAAATTCACGGGGAATAACACCGCCCACAATGCCGTTAACGAATTGCAAGCCTTGGTTTTTCTCTTTACCTTCTTCATGATCGTCACGTGGTCCGATTTCGAATGCAATATCGGCAAATTTACCACGACCACCCGTTTGCTTTTTGTAAACTTCGCGGTGATCAAAGCTCTTAGTAAGGGCCTCTTTGTAAGCTACCTGAGGAGCTCCTTGGTTTACTTCTACCTTGAACTCACGACGCATACGATCGATGATGATTTCGAGGTGAAGTTCTCCCATACCACGAATGATGGTCTGTCCAGTTTCTTCGTCCGTATTTACCTGCAAGGTTGGATCTTCTTCAATCAATTTAGCAATAGCGTTACTAAACTTATCCTGATCGGCTGTTTTCTTGGGCTCGATCGCGTATCCAATTACAGGCTCTGGGAATACCATTGATTCCAGAACGATCGGGTTTTTCTCGTCCGAAAGGGTATCGCCGGTTTTGATATCTTTAAATCCAACCACAGCTCCGATGTCACCCGCCTCCAAGCGCTCAATCTGGTTCTGCTTGTTTGCGTGCATCTGAAAGATACGAGAAATACGCTCCTTATTTCCCGAACGGTTGTTCAATACATAAGAACCTGATTCAAGCGTTCCTGAATAAGAACGGATGAAGCAAAGACGACCTACGTAAGGGTCAGTAGCAATTTTAAATGCAAGACCGCAGAAAGGATCTGTTGATTTCGGCTCACGAGTTATTGGCAATTCAGTACGTGGATCAGTACCGATTATAGTCCCACGATCCATTGGTGAAGGCAAAATAGCCATCACATAGTCAAGCATCGTCTGAACTCCTTTGTTTTTGAATGATGATCCGCACAACATAGGTACAATCTTCATACTGATCGTAGCTTCACGAAGAGCCGCCATAATTTCAGCCTCTGAAATTGACGTTGGATCTTCAAAAAATTTCTCCATCAAAGTGTCGTCAAATTCGGCAACTGCCTCCAATAGTTTTTCTCTCCACTCAGTGGCCTCTTCCAACATATCGTCAGGGATAGGCACCTCAGTAAAGGTCATTCCTTTGTCATCTTCGTTCCACTCGATACCACGGAAGTTCACCAAGTCAACTACTCCACGAAAAGTATCCTCACCGCCGATCGGCAATTGAAGAGGTACTGCGTAGCTTCCGAGCATTTCCTTTACCTGCTTGCACACATTGAGGAAGTCAGCGCCGGAACGGTCCATTTTATTCACGAAACCAATACGAGCTACGTTATAGTTGTTGGCCAAGCGCCAGTTAGTTTCAGACTGAGGCTCTACACCATCAACTGCACTGAAAAGAAACACTAGACCATCTAACACCCGTAGTGAACGGTTTACTTCCACCGTAAAGTCCACGTGACCAGGAGTATCAATAATATTAACGTGGTACTTCTCGTCGCGGTAAGTCCAATCTACGGTAGTAGCAGCCGAAGTAATGGTAATACCACGCTCCTGCTCCTGCTCCATCCAGTCCATCGTAGCTGCACCATCGTGCACTTCACCAATTTTGTGGCTAACTCCGGCGTAGTATAAAATACGCTCCGTAGTTGTTGTTTTACCTGCGTCAATGTGAGCGGCAATACCAATATTTCTTGTTAATCTTAAATCACGTGCCATGATGGATGGTGAATTTTAGTATATCTGTTGCAAAATGTATTTTCTATCCAATTGAGAACGTGTGGATTACATCGATAACCCACTCCTTCCCAAAATTCAGACCGCAAAATTAGGACTTTATATCACTATTTCCAATAGTCTTTGTTTCTTTTTCTTGAAAAGAATCCTGGGGGTAGCAACGTATTTGAATTTAGCACGTAGTACTAGTCAAAATGAAGGGGACTGGACTGGAGAATCCCCAGAAGCCTTACTTTTTCCCGTAGCAAATCTACCTCTTCTTTCAGAACCTTGATTCCAGGATCAATAGGCTGTGGATTTTTTTCTGGAAACAAGGGGGTAGTGCCCAACAGGCTGTCGATACCGACTCCGAGGATTTCAGCAATTCTGAGCAGGTGGCCGAGCTTCATTTTACCTTCCGAACGCTCCAGCTAGCTATACCCTTGCTGCGAGATGCCCAGTTCCAAGGCCATATTCTCCTGCGACAGACCTTTCATTTCACGCAAAACCCGTATCCAGTCACTAATCTTTTTCATCAATGGAGGGACATATTTTCGTACAAAAATATAACAGGACAGGACAGGACAGGACAGGACAGGACAGGACAGGAAGTTACTTAAAATAATGGTAAATCACTCTTCCAACTAGTATTTCCCAACCTGAAATAGTGACAAAAATGGCGTTTCCGGGCAAACCTTTGTCCTGATAATCAAATCATTACTTATTCAATCACTATTTATTATGAAATCAAGAAATTTTCAGTGTTCGGTTATGCTAACCGCTTTTTTACTACTTTTGGTTGTGGGAGGATGCCAGAACCTTTCGCAAGAACCCGTTGAGCCTGCTCCGCGCACGGTATCCGTAGCCGACGCGAAGGAATATTATGAAGCCACCAGGGGGCGCTCCAAAGTGGCATCGAAGTATCAGTTTCTTTGGGGTTTAGCGGAGGTAAAAAAAATTAGGGGATGTGCCGGTGGTGTTGGTGCCCGTAGAAAATATTGGTGGAGGTAATACGCTGATTCAAAACCAGAACAACCGGTTGAGTTCATCGCGCATTGGAAGTGAAAACGTAATTTTTTATCACAACGCAGCAGGAAAGTTGACCGCCAGTCTGCTATTTATGGATGAAACTGACCCAATAGCAACTCCTACCAATAAAGTGTATTTTCTGGATTGGATGGACAGTTCACTCCAAAGTGTGTGGACGTTAAAGGATGGCAGTTTAATCCAAACAGATAGGGCCGTTGATAGCCCTAATGCAAAAGTGGCAGAGTGTACTCTGGATTTTTACATGAAAGTATGTACTGGAGCAGGGCGCGTTGGCGGAGCAGATATTAATCCGACTGGTTTGCCTGATCCTGGTGAAGGCTGTCATTGGGAGTACATAGGGGTGGCAAGCTGTGAGGGTGGCAATGGGGGAACTCCCACAAATCCTGTTCCTAACGATCCTTTTCCACTTCCTACCACCAAACCCATTGTACTGGGAGGGGGCGGCACTAGCGCCGGAGGAAGAGTTTACAGTTTTTCCACGCAACCAACTTCCGTAGTATTGAATTTGATGAATGCCGTTGCACCTTATGGTATCCAATTCACAAGTACCGAAATTGGGGCTCTCAATACGCTACCTGTCAAGTCCCTTAATCGCATAAAAGATTTTCTGGTAGAAAAGAAGATAAAGGCGACCTAGTTTTATGAACAAGTTATAAAAGCTTACACTGGGGGAAATTATACCTTGGATGAGCAAAATATACTCTAAAAGCAGGGGAGATTCTTTTTATAAGATTTATTTTCTGGCCTATGCTGCCAATGCGTACGCAGCTACAAGATCAACCACACGTAAATTTAATGAACGAGCTTCAGACTGTGGTACCTGTAAAGCCAATGCTTACAAACATTCTATATTCAGAATATTTGTAAGCAGAAACCTTTGGAAGAGACATTACTGAACAACTTGGAAACACCCATGAACCTAAAACATTGCCAAAATTACCAGAAACCATTATGGATGAAAAAAATAATGCATCAGGGTTAAGCACATACGATTCCTATGGATACATTTATAGGGAATTATATTTTTGGGAGGTTACACTTATAAATGCAATTAACTCTGGAAGCCTCTGTTTCTTATTAGAAGGTGCTGAAGTTAAGTCAAATGTAGACGATCCTGATTGGAATTAAGAAAATAGCCAGTACTGAAAGTTGTTTAGAGTTTCCTTTATATGGCAAATCTTATGTCTTAAAAGATAACTTAGGAATGATTAAAAAATAAAATGGTCAATTTCCGGGCTTGATCAGGTAATTCCATTCGGGTATTTTCTCATCAAAAGTGATGTAGCGACCCATGTCGTTTTTGAAGTTGTGGTCAAGCG
>JBDNFP010000040.1:0-4749 GCA_041689775.1 Spirosomataceae bacterium | reverse complement strand
TCGCAGGACGATATGTTTTTCTAAAAACGAGCAAATTCATGACAATGTCATTGGTATGTACATCAACAAACACTATTTCAAAACAGGAACATATGGCGACTCCGTCGCTGCATGATCAACCCTTTATAGACACTACCCAATGCAAGACGGTCATTCAAGTATGTAAGAATGCTGCTTGACAAAACTGAAATACACCCCAAGAGTAGTGTCCTTCACCGTTGTTTGTGTTACCACTATAGCCGCCAGGCTAATGAAAGATTTAGAGAATAAAAAATATTTTTAGGGGCTCGTATTCAATTGATTAACAAGCTTTGGAGAAACGAGACTATTACGTAATGTTGCGCTTCTCCGAAGCTGTTTTGAAGTCGATATTCGCTTTTTCTACAAAGATTAGGCCTCCGCACGGGCGGCACCGTCCGAGGCCGTTAGCCTGACGGCTATGGTATCTCCACAGACACTTGTACGATTCCACGCCAGAACCACGGTTCATCATTCCCCTTAAACCACTTTGTCTATCACCAAATTGGCCTACAAGAGAATTCTGCATTGGATACTTATCATCCAGGTACTTTGCAAAATTCCGTCAATTGACCTACTCTGAAATCTGGTCAGTAAAACATACATAAAACCTACCATCTCAAAAGCCGAAAGCCGACCGCCAACCGCCGCTACTTCTTCCCCCGCCGGAACACCCAATACAAAGGCGCAGCGCCTAAAAACAGCAACCAGCTAATCATGTCAGAAGAAGGATCAGTAATGACGACACTGACAGCTACTACGAGTAGAAAGAGTACGAAAAAGAGCGTTAGCAAGGGGGTATAGTCTTGTGTTGAAGCCCAAATGCGGGTTGGTTTTACCAGCTCTACTGCGAAGCACAAATAGGGTAGCTGCTTCTGATACCGTTGTTTGATGTGCTACGATGGTACCTCTGTTTTTAATTCAGAAAAATTGTGGTAGGCCGTTGCAAACGGCCTACCATTCTGAGTACGTAGTCTCCCTTCGGAAGGCATACGCACAACTTGGCGGCAGTACAAGATTACGACGAACGGATGTTGGGTAAATTCGTTTTATTTAGATAAAAAACAGCGTTATGATAATCTCCATCCCGGACGAGGTATTAGACCACACAAAACTCTCACCTTCCGAACTCAAAATCGAATTGGCTGCTTATCTGTACAAAAAGTAACGCTTAAGTATTGGCAAAGCCCGCAGAACTACGGGCCTGGGTTTGATCGAGTTTCAAAAGGAGCTTGCCAAGTGCAACATATACCCTCACTTGACCATTGACGACGTAAATACCGATCTCAAAAACCTTCGCAAGCTGTGACCTTAGTGGTTAGCGATACTTCGCCCGCTTGTTAATATTCGCAGGGTCGGCCATTGCCGTTACAAGTGCGAAGTGATGTAACCCCGATTTAAAATCGGGGTTAGCGAGGATAACTCCCCAGTTATTATTGGTTGCGATTGTTCTACACCTATTCCATAAGGTTCAAATAGCTAAGTTAGGTTAATCACACATGCCTGCCATCAAGCAGAAAGGAAAAGAACATAATATGGGCTAGGAGTTGTAATTCTTTTGAGGATTTAGCTTTAACGAATTCGTGCTTTTTGGCTAAATCTCTCCAAAATGAGGGCAAGCAATCAACTCTGGAAGTCATGCCGTCGTCGGGGCCAATGGTGCAAAACTTGGTATCAACGCCCGCGGTGGCTAAGCGAATAAAACACATCGGGCATGGCTCCGCTGAGCTCATTATTATTAGTCCTTCTTTATAAATGTATCGATCACGGTACTTTTTAAATTTTGGGTTGTTTTCAAACTCATTCATGAGCGACATCTCCCCGTGTAAATCAGATCTATTTTTTTGCAATTGTTTGTTGTGAGATGCATGAAGGACTTTACCCGTTTTTCTTTCATAAATAACCGCCCCTATGCCATATCCACCTGTTTTCGCCGATTTCAGAGCTTGCAAAACCGAAATCTTTGCGTACAAATCATCTTCAAACTCCGACTTGGGCTGATAGGCGTGGAGGTATTTTGATATTTTTTGCAGGATAACCTTCGTACTATCAGTTTCTTTAACCCCAAGTGGTAACCACTGCATTTTCGTAATTAATTCTTGCCGATTCTTTGGTGACACAAAAAGGTCTACGTCAGGAAGGTCTGTTTTTTTAGTGGTAAAGGAGAAGAACACGAAAAGAACCAAAAGATAATGTAGCTTCATAGGAACGGTTTTTATTAAAACGAAAATAGTAATTTATATCTACTCCACTGCTGCCTGTGTGCCCGCAGACATAATCATACGGCTACGATTTTACACCAGAAGCACAGCTTTTAATTCATCCCGAACCACCATTGCCCCGGCATGTACCAAATTGGATTTCATGGGATTTTGCACTTATTACTGTTCATCAAGGTGTGCTACACTATTCTGCCAATTGACCTACTCTGAAATTTAGCCAGATAAATATACCCAAAACTCTGTATCTCAAACCTCCACCATCATAAAAACCAACCGCCCGGTTTGAGTCGTTCATGCTTCGGGCGGTTCAACGGGACCGCACTTCCGGGGGCTATTTATAGTAAGTACGCAGTCTCCCTTCGGAAGACATAAGTAACACTTGACTAAGTTGGAAGTTTAGGAAGAACGGAGGAAATGGATCGCGTTGCAGCTTACCAAATTTTTTCTACGCCGTTCTCATTAAAATAAGGATCGAACATCTCGTCGCCGCTCAATAGTTTTATGCCTTCGGACTTTGCCTGGGAAAATAGGAGCCTGTCAAATGGGTCTTTGTGATGAAAGGGTAGAGTTCTCAATAGGAAAGTGTGCTCTACTCGAACAGGTAAAATTTCAATTCCATTGATCCAGTCCAGCTTTTGCAAATCTTCCATAGACAAGTCCATTTCTAGTTTACCAATGCTGATTTTGATAGCTATTTCCCAGAAACTTACGACGCTAGTAAATAGGTGATTCTCACGATTCTCTATTTCTCCCTTAGCCAATTCACTTAATTTATTGCTCCCATCGAAAAGCCAGATCAGGGTGTGGGTATCCAGTAATAGTTTCATTCGGGCATAAGTACTAACACAGAATTAGTTTGCACTATTTTTTGGCTAAAATTATATCTAAAATTCTATATATCAAATACTTAAAAAATATAACAGCTACAAACTAATAGCTACTTATAGTCACTAAAATGGTCGATAGGGGCATCGAAATCTTCTGCCATGCGGAATTTTCCTTTGGCACAGCCGAACTTAGGTACCTTCTCCGGTTTGGCTTGCTCGTTTACAATTTTACTTTTCAACAAAAAATCAAGGTAATCCGCTAGTTGCTGTTTAAGCTGGCTTTCCTTCTCTAAATCAAGCGTATCCGGTATTTGAAGGGTTAGGGTTCTCATTATCAAAGGTTTGTAATTGAGTTTTTTAATCGACTAATCTTTTTATTCTCATTTTGTAAGGTGAGAACATTAGTGACTATCGATTCGTTTCGCGTTGCAAACGCGGTGTTATGCAACACTCGATCACAGATCGGGGCGACACACTATTCTGCCAATTTACCTACTCTGAAATTTAGCCAATTAAATATACCCAAAACTCTGAACCTCAAACCTCTACCATCAAAAAAAACGACTACCAAAAACTACCCGCCCAGTTTGGGTCGGAAATACTTCGGGCCGTTCAACGGGGACGGCTTTACCGCGGTTACTTATAGTAAGTACGCAGTCTCTCTGCGGAAGACATAAGTACAACTTAATGAAGTCGGAAGTCTACAAAGAACGTAGGATATAAGGTCAAATTTAAAAGGGATTATCCGGGCCCGCTATGACCGCCCAGAGAGCTACTAGATAGTCTTTACTCGGCAAAGAGCGGAGCCACGGCGGGAGTACCGTTCAATGGCCTCCGCCGTCTAGTTTATGCCTCTGCATCTTCCTATTTACATTCTGCTATCTGGAAAAATGGTAGTGGGCCGTTCAATGGGACCGACCGTCGGCGGCCGTTTATTCTGAGTACGCAGTCTCCCTTCGGAAGACATACGCATAACTTAATGACGATGGAAGGCTACGAAGAACGGGGGTTGGCTTGTGCGGCTTGGCAATGTGTGTGGCTTTGGAGCGTTGGCTTTTTCATACTTGTCATTTTGCAGGATAAGCCGTTACTAATTTTGGTTCTACTTGTCCACTTTCAACTATCCAAACTGTCACTATACAAGGATTTCTGTCGTCTGGAGTTTTGGTTTCGCACTTCAATTCATATTTAATGCCAAAGTCTGAATCCTTGGTTTTTCAATATCTCTGTCAATGGAATGCTGAATGAGTGAACCTTTGAATGTGTCAATGTCTGTTATGTCAAAACCGAAACGCTTGAAAAAGTCCGCTTTATGCTTCCCGATTTCGTGTATATCACTCAGTAAATATTCCGTAATTTTGTTGTCTGCAACAAAAGATTAGCTGTTGTTAGGTATCTTCATCTTATTGCTTTTCTTCAATTTATTTACTAGATACCGTTTCTACTATACTTGAATCGTTTACTATAAACTCGACTTCATAAGCGTCTTTGTTTTCGTAAACGTGAACCACTGTGCCGATAGATCCTTTTGGCACTTTTGATATTTTAGTGTTCGCAACAACAAGAGCATATTCATTTATTGATTTTGCGATATTTTCAAAACTTTCTTCATAGTCTTGTCGACTTAGCACTGTATCAAATAAACCAACATCTTCTCCTTCGTGTCTGTTGATTCCGATATA
>JBDNFP010000039.1:0-2439 GCA_041689775.1 Spirosomataceae bacterium | reverse complement strand
TGATGGTTATTTCGTTTGTTCTATTGGTAAAAATTTCTACCGCAGATTAGCCCCCAGAATACACTTTTCGACGATGTCGTGAATAATTCTCTGGGGTGCTACTACCTCCCATCTACAAAAGTATCCTTCAAATTTGACCTATTGAGGGGGTATCTGAGTCAATAAATGGGTAAAATTGTTCAATTAGACTGCTTTTCATCTTTTAAACTTTCCTATGCGCAACTACTTTCCCTATTCCCGACTAGCTTTCTTATGCATCCTTTCGCTCGTACTATCACCCATGGTCCACGCCCAGTCCGAGTTTGATCCGCTGGCTTTTAAACCCCTATTCAACGGCAAAAATCTAAACGGCTGGGTGAACGTCAACACCGCCGAAGATACGTGGAAGGTCAAGAAAGGCATTCTGATTTCTACCGGAAAGCCAATCGGGGTAATGCGCACCTACCGACAATACGAAAACTTTATTCTGGAAATAGAATGGAAACACATGGAAGCCGGCGGCAACTCCGGCGTATTTGTGTGGAGTGAGGGTACTCCCTTTGAAAACGATCCACTCACCAAAGCCATCGAAGTACAGATGCTGGAACTGGAATGGGCCACGCAGCACAATCAAACCGATGCCTACGTACACGGGGAGCTATTCCCGACCATGGGCATGAAGGCGATACCCGATAACCCACGCGGCACCCGCAGCAAATCGCTCGAAAAGAGGTGCCGGGGAAAAGGCGAGTGGAACAAGTACGTGGTGGTGTGCGTCGACGGCGTCGTAAAACTATCCGTCAACGGTAAATTTGTAAACGGACTCCGGGCCTCCGAGCGGAAGAAAGGCTATATCTGCCTCGAAGCCGAGGGTTCTGAAATCCATTTTCGCAATATCCGGATTCTGGAACTACCAGATGGTATCACCTCTGCCGAGCAAACGGCTCCGTTGGTAGAATAAGTGATATCGGGTGTTTCCTTACCTACCCGAACAATGAGCCGTGCCACGCCTGACGCCGATACAAAAAGGCATGGCACGGCTTAACTTATCTTTCGGTATTTAGGCTCGGCACCGTTCCAGTAAACTGATCAAGTTTTCACAAAGACTACTATCTGATTTGTTTCTATTTTTTTCTTGACAAGTTGTCAAGAAAATGGTATTTTTAAATAAAAAACAACTAGTAATGAAAACAGTAACAGTCGGAGAACTAAAAGCCCGCTTTTCTGAGCTTCTCAAAGAAGTACAGGAAGGGGAGGAAATAGAAGTGGCTTTTGGCAAAAAGAAAGAAGTAGTGGCCTACTTGGTTCCTAGATCTTACAAAAAGAGTACGCCTCGCAAACTGGGTATCCTGCAACACAGAGGCAAGGTCCGTTTTGCGGATGATTATAAGATGACAGAAGATGAGTTTCTGGGCGCATGAACTACCTAGTTGATACACATACCCTGATTTGGGCCGTGTGCTCACCGGGCAAACTATCTCCCAAAATCAGACTCCTTTTAAGAAACCCTGATGAGAATATCATGGTGAGTGTAGTCAGTTTCTGGGAGATTTCCTTAAAATATTCACTCGGAAAACTTTACCTCGAAGGGCTGACACCAGAGGATTTTGTGGAAGCAGCCACCGACACTGGTTTTCAGATCGTTGAACTGAATGCTTTTACCACCTCCACCTATCATCAACTGAAAGCTACGCATCACCGTGACCCTTTTGACCGAATGCTCATCTGGCAAGCGATCCGCCAAGACTATACCCTGATCAGTAAGGACAAGGCAGTTCATCTTTACCAGAGTGAAGGATTAAAAGTAGCCTGGTGAACTAATTATCAATTGACTCTCCCGGCTGCATGGGAATGTGTACTGTTTAATGGACTTCAATCAAGACACCCTTATCCATTTCTGCTTCCGCCGATGGGCTCTTTGAATCATTCCCCATTAACTCCCAAACTCGTTTGAGAGCCATTTATACTGCTTTTCACTGGGTGAATTAGCCAAGATAGTTGATTTTTAGTCCTTTATACACTTTCATAAATACACCCCTCCAACAACCCATCCAATTGCCCGTTTGGTGTTTTGTAGCCGACCACAATCTTACTGCTGAGTTGAATGATTGCTTTGTTGCGGACGAAAGCCGTCTCACGGGTGACCCGTTTTACTGATTTTTCAAACGGGCTTAGTACCAGCAGGCGGTTGGCCTGTACGGCCCTTTCAATTTCGGGGTCCCACTTTGTTTTTAGGCCTCTTGCCAACACCAGTACCAGAGGTTGCTCTCCCCGGAGCAGGATGTCGAACACATCACACTCTATGATGGAATGATTGCCACACACTACGCACCGACCTTCATTACGCTGCTGTTTGGCCCAGTCGTAGCTTTTAAGCACTATCCCGGCCGGACATTGCTGCGAGCACAGAAATGCGGTGGTAGGCAAGCTTAGAAAACTAGTATTACCATAAGACTGCAT
>JBDNFP010000038.1:0-7328 GCA_041689775.1 Spirosomataceae bacterium | reverse complement strand
TAATTAACGGAGCAATACCTACCTATTCTTCTACCCGATTGCCGTGCGTTGATTTTGTGCACATGGAAGAATCCACAAAATCTGCTCCTTTTGGGAATTATGCCTGGTATTGGGGGGCATTTGGAGACTCTATCGTAAAAAATCAGAATGTCCCTGTCTTAATTTTCAACTCCGGATGGACCGCTACGGGTGCTTTCAATTGGAAACAAAGTATCGACACATCTGCTACGACATTGAGTGCGTATGGCTACGAATTCCCCAAAGGATTGCCATTTGGGCACCTTCGGCTAGCCATCAATAACTACATTGCCCAGCAAGGGTGCCGAGCTGTATTATGGATGCAAGGAGAAACGGATAACTTTGTGAATCGAAGCCGCGAAGATTATCGAAACGACCTCCGAGAGGTTATCCAGGCGAGTCGTGACCTTTCCGGGAAAAGTAAACTAGCCTGGGTTGTTGCCAGGACCTCCAGATTCCCGGTTGAATCAGTCCCCAGAAACTGGCAACCTGTTATTGATGCCCAAAACGATATTATTGGTTTACCAACGCCTGTATCTGGCTTTGCCCTTTCTGACGTTTTCTCTGGGCCAGAAACTGATTCATATTTCGGACCTCAATATCGTTTTGATAACATTCATTTCTCGGGGGAGGGTTTATTGAAAATTGCCCAACTCTGGGGCAATAGCTTAACCCCCAGTTTTTTTTCCACCGAGTCTACCCCTTACCTCGCCACTCCTCCTCCTAGTGTAACGGTCACTTGTGGTGGAGCAAGTACAGTTTCGCTGAATGCCCCAAGCGGGTGGACTGTGTATCAATGGGTGGATGGTTCATGCAATACCATTTTGAATGCAAATCAGCAGTGGGTTACCGGCGCCGGAACTTACCGGTTAAAAGTAAAAGATTCATTCAATAATGTTGTATTCTCACCAACAGTCGTTGTGCCGGAATTGTCCGAATTATTGGTCAACTCACAATCAAATTCACCGATTACTTCTAATTCTGATATTCGCTTGACTGCAAGTTCCGGGGATGCTTGTTCTTATCTTTGGTCAGGTCCCCAAGGATTTAGCAGTACTCTTGCTTCGCCTACTATACCGATAGCAAGTACTGAAAATGCGGGGCAATATCAGGTAACTGTTACAGATACTTACGGATGCCAGGCACAAAGCTCTGTAAATATTTCGGTAATAGAGCAGCTACAAAGTGCCAAATCGGGTAACTGGGCAAGTCCGGACACCTGGACCTGTAATTGCATACCTACCCTTGGTACCGATGTGATCCTTTACAACGGTCATACCGTCATCATTGATGGTGCAAACGTGAGTGCAAAATCTCTCCAATTTAATGGTGGATCGTTGCAATTCAGTAATAATGGAAACCTTGCCACCAATATATCTAATTGACTCCCTGTGCATTTGGTAATAAACCCTTTTTAGTGTCATTTTTCGGGTCGTAGCAGTCATTAGAAAAATTCTGTTAAGCCTTGAATTGAATATAAATCGAAACCAATCTAATGAACCCAACCCCTTTTTCACCCATTATCGCCGGCGCCATGACCTGGGGTTCCTGGGGCCGCCAATGCAACACTAAAGAAATGATTGAGCTGCTGCATTGCTGCCTTGATAGCAACATAACTTCCTTCGACCACGCTGATATTTATGGTAGTTACACCACCGAAGCCGAATTTGGTGCCGCTTTTAAGGAAAGCAAGATAGACCGTCAAGCCGTTCAGCTTATTTCCAAGTGCAGTATTCAACTAGAATCTGAGAATAGAAAGGGTACCATTATTAAGCATTATGAGTACTCCAAGAACTACATCATCTCGTCCGTTGAGCAATCTCTTAAAAACTTACAAACCGAATACCTGGATCTGGTTCTGCTCCACCGCCCGAGTCCTTTGATGCGGGTTGGTGAAATTGCGGAAGCAATCGAGCAGCTTACATCAGAAGGAAAAATTCTCGACTTTGGAGTTTCTAATTTCACTCCGGCCCAGTCCGAATTGATTCAGACTAAAACTAAAATCAACTACAATCAGATTGAGTTCTCGGTGTCACACATGGAACCCATGCTGGACGGAAGTCTGGATTATATGCAGGCAAAGGGAATAAAACCGATGGCTTGGTCTCCTTTGGGTGGCGTTTTTAAACAGACGGACCCTCAATCATTACGATTAAATGAGGTAGCTACCCAACTTGCGGAGAAGTATGCCGTTTCACTCGATATTATTCTGCTAGCCTGGATTCTGAAACATCCCGCCGGCGTTCTGCCCGTTTGCGGTACCTCGGATACCAAACGAATCGCTAACCTGATGAAAGCAATCGAGGTTGAGCTAGAATTACAGGAATGGTTTGCGCTCTGGGAGGCCAATCGCGGCCTGCCGGTTCCCTGAGTTGTTTCCAGGAATTTTGACCCGGCACCCTGGCAAGAGAGTTTTAAAATTCTTTTCGCTAGGGTGTTCCATTTCAATTCGCTTAATTTATACTTTGGGCCAGTGAGTTTCTATACCCTGCGATCGGATGAAACTTTGAAACTCCTGCAATTTCGATGAGTCTTCGCGGATGGCTCGGGGAAGTGTCTTGTTCTTTATGGAATGGGCAACCAACACCCCCACGGCTTCACCGATACTCCACTCCACCGGATGCAACCGGTAACAACCATTGGTGATATGAGTAGTGCCGATATTTTTATTGGCCGGAATTAAATTTTCCACGCGTTGAGGGATGAGCGCACCTAGCGGAATCTGAAAAGGCAGCGACCCGAAATCGACGTAGTTGATGCCCCCTGAGCTTGGATGTAGGTCAATATGGTAGTATCCTATCCCGACACTATCGTAGAAATCAGCGGCTTTGATATCCGTACTTTGGCCATTAACCAAGGCTCTGTTTTCCATTCCTACGTGCTCTTCCAAAACCGTAAAGACAGCTTTTATTCGCCTCGATTCGCGGATGTAGGGATACTTAGCCAAACCGTCCTCGGTGCCCATGATGTCATTACGAAGTCGTAGTCCCTCCCACCCTTGGCTACCATCGGGGCGGGGCGCTTCGGTTTGCAACCAATACAGCATAGCAAGACTTTGTTGTTTCGCCTGCGCCACGTGCTTTTTAAATTCCTTTTCACTGGCGCCCACAATATTACCAAGTACGTAGTCATTCTGCGGCCAGTTGACAATCGTAATATCTCCGGGATAGCTCCCTTCCACAAAGTTGTTCTTATTAATAATTTTCCGGTAGTTCCATAAATTCAAAGCGGCATCCGTTTTGATCCCCTCCGGATGAAAACCCAGCGTTTTGGGAACGGTTGGATTATTAGGGGTTGAATACATCAGCGAAATCATTTTACCGGGCCAAACGGGGATCATTTTTGGAACGTAGTTTTTCCAGAAATTATAATCCATCGGCTTCTCGATCACATGATTTTGCCCCTTGACATAATCAACGGCAAAACACATGGTAAAGGATTGATTATTATTTGGATCCCCTACTTCGGGAGCGTGTAGTTCTCTCGTTTGCTTTTTGGATTCCGTTCCGGTAACGAACTCTGTGCCGGTAAGGGGTAACAAATCGCCCAATTCGGTGGCATCCACGAAATAAGGAGCTGCCAAGATGATATCTCTCCTGCTCCGAAGGTTACGTACTTGCAGCGCCTTTACGCGATCGCCTACGACCTCGGCACCCGTTACTTTGTGTTCCAGGAGAAGAGTTAGCTTCCCCTGACTTATATACGGCGCCAAAGTATTCATTAAAACCGCAAGAGCTACCCTAGGTTCCTGGCATAATCTTGATACTATGCCATCACCCGGATTCAAATTAGTTCGATTTCTGGCTTCCGCTGTAAGTGGATAAAACCGCTTGTAGTATTCTCGAACGCCCGTCCGGAAGTCACGGTACGACTGTGGCGCTCCGTGGGTTTCGATCCATTGATGCTCGTCGGGCGGAACGCCTTGTTGGGTAATTTGTCCTCCGATCCAATCGGTTTCCTCCGTTAGGATCACCCGTAGTCCATTCCGAAGCGAGGCCAACGCCGCCGCAAACCCACCTAACCCTCCCCCGGCAACCACAACATCGGCGTAGTATTCTTTGCTTCCTGCAAGAGTGGATGCGGCAGAAGCAACATAACTATTCACACTAGCAGCTTCACTGAATCCTGGATTTGAAGCCAGTATCCCGCCACTGGTACTGAGCAATCCTATAAAATTTCTACGTTTCATGGGCAATCTGAATTTTCAATTTCGGTCAGCTATTTAAGTATCAGGCAGCTATTTTCTACGTATTTAATCAGGTTAAGAATTTAAAAATCCGCAACAAACCTATCTCACAGTACTGCCGACCGTTTCATAACTGCTGAATGTAGGATAACTAAGAAAATAGAGAGATATAAAAATAAATAGTACCGGCGCCCTTTTCAATAACAGCCTGACTTCACTATCCCAAGTACCATATAACAAACGAGGAACTTCAATGAATGAAGTTCCTCGTTTGTTATTTACTGAATACCTTTCTACTTACTACCTAAATATGAATACACCGTGGGGTTAAGTTCTGCGGTTGCATTTACCAATGCTTCACTTGGGTTACCATATACCTCGGGGGCAATTTCAGAGATGGCGAGCATTTGGCCTAAGATTTCTCCAAGGTTAACTACGTGGGCCAAAAAGGCATCCGAGTCATCGTATTTTTCCAATACCACGCAGGTAGATTCATCCGCACTCAGAAGGTAATCATATTGCAAATTTCCGGCTTCGTTCCGCGTAACCGCAAAAGCTTTTTGTGCCAATTGTTTAAATTCATCCGTCTTACCTGGATGGATTGAAAATCGAACAACTAGTTGAAGAGTTTTCATACAAATAATGGAGTTTATGTAGAAAAAATTTCTTCAAGATAAGTCAATTATTGGTTTAAACGACTGCATTGCCAACTAACAGGCCTACTTGTTCTTCTCAGAATCGGGATCGACCTTTCGCTTGGTAGCTTCGAAATGATCGTCGATCTCTTTTCGCAGGCGTATCATCTCTTCATTCATATCGACTCCCAGCCGGTTACGCTTCCTAATTTTTGAAATCAATGACCTTAATTTATTCTCTTGTTGCTTTCCCATTGTCAATTTGTTGACAAGTGATATTCCAATCCAAAACTATATCACTTATTGAACTTACTAAGAAACCACAGGCAACCAAGTTTAAAAATTATTCGGTGTCGCCTTAGTTACTTTTCATTTGATACACGTTGATGGTTCCACCGGTTTTTTCGCTTGCGGTAGTACGACTGATCGTCATGGCGGTATCAGTAAAGTTACTGAGATTAAACTCAATAGTTCCATTGGTACCCGTTGGTGCCGGATTCAGATTTTTGAGAATTAGCTTGCTCATTCCCTGCAACTCCCACTGCCCAGAAAACTACGTACTGTTAAAATCAGTGTAGGAGACGGTTCCGCCGCCGGACAAATTCACCGTAAAATTTACATAGCCGGGACGGGTATTATTACTGCCCCCTATTTCAAAAACCACAGAATTACCTTCCCGGACTACCGAAACATTCCAACTTTTAGCAATGCGTTCAACCATGGGATCTACGGTGGTGCCATTGGATGAACAGCCCACCACCAGGAAGCTCATCAGGATTAATACTATTGAATATATCGTTTTCATCAGAATTAAAGATTAATTGATTTTGTATTGATTAGTTCTGTTAGCCCTCAGTACCAAATTTTGGTGCAGAGTCCGGTATTGATTCCGAAACTCTGCACCTACTTTTCAATCCTGAAACAACTCGTTATCGTTTCAGAAGCTGCTTGTGAATAATAGTGTCCTTTTGTTTGATCAGCAAAAAGAACATCCCCGTCGGTTCGGCAGCCATATCAATGGTGAGTTTTCCGTTACTAGCCTCGTTTAGGTTGCGATTGCGTACAATCCGGCCCAGAATATCCCGGACTTCTACGTTGCCTACGTAGTGGAAACTATTCGGAAATTCGAGCACGATCTCGTCACGGAATGGATTTGGATAGGCCTTCACTTGCTCGTCCTGCGCCGATGGATTGACCGATAATACAATTGTTACCGTTATGGATGCGGTTGTTACTTTGAGCACATTGGAGCTACCCGATACATTCCCCGCAGCATCAACCGCTAGTACGTTAATCGAGTAAGCCGTAGCGGCCGTCAATCCCGTAATGATGGCTGAGGTAGTAGTTGACGTTACGGTTAGGGTATTGTCCACAAAAACCCGGTATTCTTTTACACCGATATTATCCGAAGAAGCAGTCCAGGCCACTTTCACCTCCGTTGACTTCGTTTCCGTGGCCGTCAGATTTGTTGGGCTAGTTGGAGCCTGCGTATCGGCGGTTGCCGAAGTGGTCACTTTCAAAGCCGTCGAAGGATTAGAAACATTTCCCGCCGCATCCACGGCTACTACATAGATCGAGTAGGCAGTAGCGGCTGTCAGGCCAGAAAGGGTGAACGTTGTGTTGGTAGAAGTCCCTTTCAAGGCCGCATCGAGATATACGCGGTACTCTTTAACTCCTACGTTGTCGGTAGAAACATCCCAAGTTACCTTTACGCTTGTGGCCGTAATATCGCTGGCACTAGCAGTCAGGTTCGTTGGACTCGTGGGAGCCTGAGTATCGGCGGCCGTTGCCGTCGTTACATTTATGGTTCCTGACGGATTGGAAGCGTTCCCGGCGGCGTCAACCGCTACTACATAAATAGTATAGGCAGTTGATCCCGTTAGCCCTGTGATAGTAAAGGTAGTTTCCGAAGTCGTTGCCTTCTGAGCATTGTTTACATAGATACGATACTCCTTAACACCCACATTATCAGAAGATGCCCCTCAGCTTACTTTCACACTGGTAGTTCCCATTTCGGTAGCCGTAAGGTTAGACGGAGCGGTTGGTGCCTGAGTATCTGGTACCGCCGTGGTGGAAACGCTAAGAATAGTAGAGGCCGCCGACTGATTACCCGCGGCATCTTTTGCCTTTACCGTAATCTGATAAGCGGTCGAAGCCGTTAGGTTCGTGAAAGTATGCGTGGTAGTTGTGGTAGTTGAAGCCAAATTCCCGTTCAAATAAACCAGGTACTCTTTTACTCCTATATTGTCCGTAGAGGCAGTCCAAGAGATGCTGATGCTAGTTGGCTTCCTATCCGTTGCCTGCACATTAGTAGGAGTACTCGGCGCCTGCGTGTCTGGCGTTGGGCTAATGGAGATATCAAATTTTCCACTCGCACCGTTAAACCCATCCACCAATATGTAGTAGGTACGCCCGGCGGTTAGACCAGATACCGGTAAGTAACTATCAAAATTGGGTAGTGTCTATAAAGGGTTGATCATGCAGCGACG
>JBDNFP010000037.1:0-12992 GCA_041689775.1 Spirosomataceae bacterium | reverse complement strand
TAAACTTTTACCATATTTTATATAATTATAAAAGTATTAATTTTTATAAGAAAACCCTGATATAGCAAGAGAAGCTGCAAAATGGACAGACGAAGGTCAGCCACTAACGGCACCTACAAGAAATTGGCGGTTCAGTGCTCCGCAGACACATTTGTGGTTAATCAAGGTTTGGTTCTCCGAATCAAAATGTTAGGTGAGTATTTGGATAAAACAAAGCTTCTAATTGAACGGCCTTGGCTCCTTTTTTCACCATGGTCGCAAATAGATGTTGATCAATTCGATAATGTGCTGGAACATGCTGTACATTTCCCGAAGGCCTCAGGACCTGGCCCCTCCCGAGCGTGACCAACTGCTAGCCACCCCGGCGGGAAAGCCCCAGCAGCAGCTCTACGAGTTGAAGTGCTGGCAGTTGGCCCTGCTGACGGCCCTGTTCGCCTCGTCGGCCATCGACCTGCGCTACGGCGACGAGTCGGGCTTCTCGCTGACGCCCTGTGTGCCCTACGGTTGGCCGCCCAAGGGCCGGCAGACCGCCATCCGCTCCGAACACAAGCGGGTGGCCAACGTCTTCGGGCTGATGAGCCAGGACCTGTGCTGCTACCTGACGCAGGGCAACATCAACTCGGACTTCATCATCGAGGCCATCGACGACTTCGCCAAGACCGTCACAAGACCCACGGTCATCGTGCTGGATACCGCCACGTGGCACGTCTCGAAGAAGGTCAGGGCTAAAGCCGACGAATGGGAGCAGCAGGGGGGCTTCCTATTCTACCGGCCCACATATAGCCCACCTCAACCCGATTGAGATTCTGTGGCGCAAGATAAACGGGGCCGCCCGGCGGTACGAGTGGCTCAGGCCGAGGGACTACCTCTCTAAGCAGGCATTCACAGACGCGCTGGTAGAAATACTGAAGGGCTTAGGCTCGGAGTATAAAATTAAGTTTTCAGTAAATAAAGAGTTACTAATTTAAATTTGTCACACTACTTAGTTACACATTTTAGAGTGCTTGCAAAGAAATAGCCGGAAGGAAAGATCCATCCGGCTGGTAGTAGAACTGATTATATTTAAAGGTTAGAGTAGCCCGTTGTAGAGCTCAAATACCCTTTGGAGGTTCGTCCGGTCTTTGAGATCGAGGTCATTGATCTTCAAAAATTGGGTTACCTCCTCTGATTGATCTTCCATGAGTTTCAATAATGTTTTTTTGGAGGGGTTGAACTTTTTGGCTTTAGTACCATTGAGTACATAAAAATCCTCCATAAGGGTAATTTTGGCATCCTTATCACCAACTTCAAAGGCGGCATTGTAGGTAGGTTTACGTAGAAACGTCTTATTGAGTACAGCCAAGGCTAATTTTCCGGGTGAGACTATCTCGTAAAAACCAACGGGTGGCTTGTCTGCCTGGTACAGTTGCGTACTCACAAAGGTTGATTTTTTACCTGCCTGTTCCAATGAAAATGACTTGATCGTTTTTCCTTGTAACGCCCGGACATCCCGAAAGGAGTTCATCAGAATCTCAATTTCGTTGTAGTAAACATTATATCGTAAAGCCAAACCCGATAAAGTATCCACTGGCTTGCCCCCAATGGGCTGAACGCTTTGAAATAGCTTTAACTCCCCCTTCGCCCAGGCAGTATCAAGGTAGGTTTGGCCTACTACGGTCCCATTGTCACTCGATGCAACTCCCCACAGGGTCCCTGTGGCGGGAATAACGAGTCCATTGGTATTGATCTGATCACGGGTGGCGTTCAGCATCTGATTTTGGGCAACGGCGGCGGTACCTAGCAGGCAACAAACGCCAAAAAACAGTTCTTTCATTGGGATGAGAAATATTTGTTACGGTTAACGTCCCGAATTATCGACCACCGGGAGGGCAATTTTCTTTTAAAAACTTAGTAAACAACGTTGTTAAGTGTCGGTTAGTACCCTCCCCTTCACGAATGCTGTGTGAGCGGTTGGGATACGGCATAAACTGGAACTGTTTGTTGTGCTTAATCAACTCATTTACCAGCATTTCGGCGTTTTGTTAGTGTACGTTATCATCACCAGTTCCGTGGATATACAACAGGTTACCACGCAAGTTTTTGGCGTGCGTTACCGGTGATCCTGTCACAAAGTCTTCCCTGTTCTCTTGCGGGATACCCATGTAACGTTCCTGGTAGATATTATCATAGGTTAACTGGTTACCCACCGCTGCCACTGAAATTCCGGTTTGGAACATATCTGGAAATTGAAAAAGAAGATTGAGGGTAGAAGATCCACCGCCGCTCCATCCGTGAACAGCCCCCCGGCTAGTATCAATGAAAGAGTACTTTTCAAACATAGCCTTAGCTCCCATGGCCAGGTCACGGATATTGATGGTGCCGATATTCCGGTAGATTGCTTTCCGCCAGGCAGCGCCTTTGGGTGATGGGGTACCTCGGTTGTCCACAGAAGCATATATGTACCCGTCGTCTGCCATATTACCCACATAAAGGCGGTTACGGCCAGTACCGTAGCTATCCCGAACGGTACTGCTGGCTGGCTCACCATACACTGTAAACAGAATATGGTACTTCTTGGTAGGATCAAAATTGGTAGGCTTTACCATCCAGGCATCCATTTCCACACCATCTACGGTGGTTAATTTGAAAAACTCAACGGTTGGCCCGGAGCGTTGGGGCGATTCGAGGGCTTTTTTAACGCTTGCGTTTGGATCAAGTGGGGTATTGTTGGCTACTGTGATCCACTCCGTAATGGGGAAAGTACTGGCGTTGGAGAAGCTATGACGAGCAAAAGTTGCACCGGGAGCCATATCATAGGAGTGTGAACCGCTTTGCTCCGTTGGGCTTAAACGAACTGCATCACTCTTCCCATCCAGACTAGTACGGTATAGGTACGTTTGAGTAGCATTACCGGGTGATGCCATGAAGTAATAAGCGTTATTTTTCTCATCGATCAGCACCGGGCGGATCATGTCAAAGTCCCCCTTTGTGATAAGTGTTTCTTTCTTACCATCACGACTTACCCGATAAGTATGACGCCATCCGTCTTTCTCACTGACCCACAAAAACTCTTTTCCGTTGTTTAGCCAGTCCCAACCTTCGGGGCCATCTGACCACCGCCCCTTTACGTCAACCCAGGCTTTGTCCGACTCATTATACATGGTCACAGCCTTACCATCCGCAACGGTCAGGTACATGAGGGTACTTTCATTTTGCTTCCGGGTAAGTTGCTGAATAACAAGCTCCTGCGAGTTGCCGGCCCACTCCATGCGCGGAACGTAGGTATTCTGGGGGTCACCCGGAATCTTCATCCAATTGGTAGTGACCGTGGCTATATCAACCACTCCGATCCGGTAGGGTGAGGGAGTCTCTCCTACCTTAGGATATTCTACCGGAACGGTATAGGAATAAATAGAGTCCGTGGTGTTGATCATCAGGAAATTGCGAATCTTGGTGGCGTCTAATTGCCAGTAGGCAATCGCCTTACTGTCGGGACTCCATCGGAATCCGTCAAAACAACCAAATTCTTCCTCATAGGCCCAATCAAAAGTACCATTAATCATCCGGTCCGTTCCATCGGTAGTCAGGGCCTTACTTCCGCCACTTTTCAAATCTTCCACGTAGATATTATGTTCACTTACATAAGCAACCTTTGCTCCATCGGGAGATAATTTGGCGAACATCATCGTTGATTCCGGACGATCTTTCCCTAATTGTGATAGTTTGTTGGAAGTCAGATCCACCAACCAGTAATCTCCCCGGGTATCGTACCGCCATACGCGCTTTGAGTTTGTGTAGATTAGTACTTTGTCTCCTTTCTCTGAAAGCGTATAGCTTCTTACCAAAAGTGGTTTGGTTGCTCCCAGAGGTATCAATTGCGTCGAGGTCACTATAGTTTTGGTAGCCTTATCAGGAAGTTGTGTTTCGACTATTGATCCGTTTTCGAAATCACAGTAGCCGGTACCATTGGGTAACCATTGAAAATTATCAGGAATTTGCGCTAGACTACTTACTGCGCTCCATACAAATAGGGCAAGAATCGAAAAATATTTCATGAAGTGTTTAAAATGGGCGAAAAGAGTTGTGATGGTTAATTAACCTACCGGAACCTTTTTAAGGAGTGTTGGAAAAGTTCCTGTAGGTTTACTCGATAACCTCATAGATGGTTGCCGGGTTTATTTTATTTTTTAGGGGAACAATTCCAACTTCCTTACAATGAAAAGACTCCTTCACAAGATGATAGGCCTTTTCGTTGATAATGATCTGATCGGCCTGAGCCAGGGATTGGAACCGTTGGGCTACATTGACGGTATCACCAATAACGGTATAGTCGAGCCGACGCAAGGTAGTAGAACCTATATTTCCCGAGATCATTTCTCCGGTATTGATACCAATAGCTACCTTGGGGATAAATTTAAGTTCACTCCCCAACTCTTCTTCAATGGCGTTAATCTTGGATCGGATGGCAAGACTTGCTTCGATGGCCCGATCGAGATGATATTCCTCCCGGAATACGGCCATTACGGCATCTCCCATAAACTTATCGATGTAGCCTCCTTGATTAATAATTTCCTTCACCATTATATCAAAGTATTTATTGATTATTTCAACCACAACATCCGGAGCTACCTTCTCTGATATCGCTGTGAAGCCGCATATATCGACAAAAACTACCGTGGCCTCAATGATCTCGTTGGCCATCAAAGCATTTTCATATTCTCCGCTAGTCATAAACTGTAATACGTTGCTATCGACGTACATGCGAAGAATATTATTTTCTTTGATAGCCTGTAATGTTTTTCGGACTTGCTGAATATGCTTGATGGTTTTTTCGATTGTAAGCCCCAAGTCCGTGAAATCAACGGGTTTACACACAAAGTCAAAAGCCCCCCGGTTCATAGCGGTACGGATTTTATCCACGTCACTATATGCCGACACAATCACAGCCTTGATCATAGGGCTCAACTCATTGAGTTTGATTAATAGCGTCAGGCCGTCCATTTTGGGCATATTAATATCACTCAAAACCAGGTCTACCTCCGGATTTTCTTTTAGTTTATCAAGTGCATCCTCCCCGTTGATTGCGAAAACAAAATCATATTTCTGTTCTCCCTCCTGAATTTCTGTTTGATCAGTGATTGTAAATCTGTTTCATCATCTACAACCAGAATTTTTGTGGTCATAGTTATTGTAGTTTTTCTCTCAATAATGTAAAGTCAATTGGTTTGGTTAAAAAATCATCTGCTCCTCCAGAAATGGCTTGCTGGTAGTAATTGTCGTCGTTGTAGGCGGTCACAATCATCACTTTCGGATGTGGGGACGGGTGGTTCACCCGTATTCTTTTCAATAGCTCTATCCCACTCATACCCGGCATATTAATATCAGAAAGAATTAAGACTACCTCGGAAGCATGTTCTTTCATGTAGGACAGCGCCTCCTCCCCCGAGAAAGCGAATGAAAATGAAAGATCACCGCGATGTATTTCTCTTCGAAATTTTTGCAAGAACAATGATTCAATATCACGCTCGTCATCAACTACTAGTATCTTTAAGTTACTCATATCCATACGCTACTTATGTGTGTTTTGGGGTATTTTAATAATAAACTCAGTAAAAGATCCATTTTTACTTTCTACTTCAAGGGTACCATGATGGCCATTTGTGACAATATCATAGCTTAGTGATAACCCCAAACCGGTACCTTCACCAGACGGTTTGGTAGTAAAGAAAGGTTCAAAAATTTTGTCTTTAACCGCCGCTGGTATACCTAATCCGTTATCCGTATTTCGACCTGACCATCAGCCTGGAAAGTACTTAGCCATACCGAAGGGTAGTAGCTTTCCCCTTCTCTCTTTTTACGCTCCATGATAGCGTAAAAAGCATTATTGAATATATTCAAAAACACCCTGCCAAAATCTTGTGGGGTAATGAGGCAGACGAGCTCCTCCCGGTCAAAATTCTTTTCTAAAGCGGCATTAAACGATTTATTCTTGGCGCGAAGTCCGTGGTAAGCTAGCCGCATATATTCGTCTGCCAGGGCATTGATATCTCTCAGCTCTCTTTCACCCGCTCCTAACCTTGAATGTTGTAGCATACCTTTCACGATAGAATCAGCTCTTTTGCCGTGGTGTACCATTTTCGTCATGTTATCGGCTAGGTCCCGAAAAATCTCTTCGATGAGGTCGAGGTCGGGCTGCTCACGCTGCTGCTCTTCTTTCAGCTCCTGGATCAATTCGGTGTTTACTTCCGCAAAATTGTTTACAAAATTGAGAGGATTTTGAATTTCATGGGCTATGCCGGCCGTAAGTTCCCCCAAAGAGGCCATTTTCTCGGATTGAACTAGCTGAGCCTGCGTAGTGTGAAGGTTTTCGAGAGTTAGTTCCAATTCCTCTTTTTGCATGGTAATTTCCTTAGTTCTTTCGGCTACCAATGTTTCAAGTTCGACTTTACGTACCTGGGCTAATCGGTAATTTTCCTCCTCAGCCATTCGTAATTTGCGCTCACTTTCCAGTTGTTTTATTTGTTTCCGGTTTTGAAACCAAATGGCTACAACCCAGGCGAGTCCGATAAACTTGAAGGTACCGTAAAAACCATCATATTCTTCGAAAGTGGAAGGAAATAGGAGGCTGAAAAGATTCCATAAAATACCAATACCCACAATCGGCGCCACCGAAAAAAGCATCGAACGGCTTTCAACAAACTCTTCCTTTTGGTAGATGTATGCAAAAAATCCTGTAATGTAGATGTGCCAAATCCAACGCGAGAATAATTCGTTACCAGTAAAACTTACTAAGAATAGGGCTATTGCAATTCCCCTGGCAATAACAAGTTCCTTGTGCAGTTTCGGAATGACCACCTTGGTGTGAAGGGTGGACGTTAAAAACTGCACCAGAAGTAATACGATGAGAAAATAGATTAACTCCATGCTTTATGCCGGGATTTTTTTTCGAATCAGGCTAGGTATGCTATCATTCTAAAACATTACCTTAGGTGTATATTACAGGCAATATACAATTTTTATTTTGCAGACAATCTCGGTGAATATTTAGCGGCAAAATTTCAATATTGGTGTGATGGCTTCATCAGAATGATAGACCGGACTTTCTAAAAATTGAGCGTTAGTTGTTTGCCCTCGTACAGGTTATCATCTTCAAGGTTTGAAATAGAAACTCCTACTAGCCGAACTGGCATCGGGAGAGGGAAATTTTCTTCCAGTAGTTCGAACACCTGAGTTTCAAAAAAAGACTTCGCTTTTAGGGTCAATGCGGTAGAACGACTGCGTGTGATGGTTTGGAAGTTATTCATTTTTATTTTTATCGTCACCGTTCTACCGTATACCTGGGTTTGTTCGCACCATTTCCAGACATCTTCAATCAACGGTTTTAACCCCGCTTGCATTTCTGCCAAGGTATCTAAATCCTTCTCAAAGGTATTTTCTGATCCCACCGATTTACGCACTCTGTCTGGTTCAACCGGGCGGTCATCCTGAGCACGGGCTATTTTAAAATAGTGTGCCCCTGCCTTCCCGAAGTGTCCAGTCAAAAACAGTTCAGTTTTTTGGCGGAGATCCCAACCGGTTTGTATACCTAATTGGTGCATTTTTTCGGCGGTTACACGCCCAACTCCATGAAATCGCTCCACGGGTAAGCTGGCCACAAAGGCTTCTCCTTCTTCTGGTTTTATAATAAAAAGACCATCGGGTTTACGATGGTCGGAAGCTAGCTTAGCCAGAAACTTATTATACGAAACGCCGGCAGAGGCAGTCAAACGAGTTTTTTCTTTTACTTTCTTTCTAATTTCTTCGGCAATCATAGTGGCCGATTTCATACCCCGAAGGTTTTCTGTTACATCCAGGTAGGCCTCGTCCAACGACAAAGGTTCAATCAAAGGGGTGTATTCAGCAAAAATGGATCTGATTTGGGCAGATACTTGCTTGTAGACTTCGAAGCGTGGCTTTACAAATACCAAGGCCGGACATTTCTTTTTGGCCGTTCGGGAAGCCATCGCTGACCTCACCCCGTATTTTCTGGCTTCGTAGCTGGCAGCTGCCACCACCCCCCGTTCGCTGCTTCCGCCAACGGCTACGGGCTTACCACGAAGCTCCGGAAAATCACGTTGCTCTACGGACGCAAAAAACGCGTCCATGTCAATATGAATGATTTTTCGCATGGACTTTTTCAGGTGTAGCTTCTGGGAAGAGTCGCCTTGGGCGATCAGAAACTTTCATTAACGAGGAAATTCTGAATCAAAAAAGCCAGAAAACTTCCAAATTTCACGTATATCAGTGCTCAGTACCGGGTAAGGAGCGTAGCGTTCATTAGTAGATTTGAGAACCAGGATTCCCTTTTCATTAAGATAATTAAATACTTTTTTGAGTACCACTCCTTCATCCTGAGTTACCACGATACAGATAGTACCATTTTTGACAGTACGCCAATTTTCGACAAACTCTCCCATGACCACGCAGCCCTCTCGCAGGGGAGGCATGGAGTCGCCTTCGTAGGGAAATGCCCGGTATTTCCGATCCATTGATAAAAAGGGAAGTTGAAAAGCAGGCAGTTCACTGATGAAGTCCACATTTCCATATCCGGCGGCGTACCCACCCATCGCCTTTACGGGGACGTATTCGATATTTTCCCGATTTTTCGCGTCTACAGTAGTTACTAATACCCTGAGGTTCTCTTCTTTCACCCAAGGACGAGCCTTTATTGAAGCCAATTCCTTGGTCAGTATATCATCCGTCGATACGTTGAAAAACTTAGCGATTTTCAGCATATCATCAAACGAAGGATTCGCCCTTCCTGATTCCCAGGCCGCAAGTGTTGATTTCTTCAAGCCAAGGCTATCAGCTAGTTTTTGCTGAGAGAGCCTCGTTGGATGCTGCCCCCTTAGAAAAACAAGATTCTGATTAAAATACATAGACATAGTAAGTGTTTATTTTGTCTTTTACGTAAATGTATTAATCAATTCTTACTTAAAATAGTCTTCTTGGAGAAAAAAGTCTAGTTTTTTCTCCATTTAAAAGATTCCGAGTAGCTTTAACTGAGAATGACTTAACTATCAAAAATAACTCCTTTTCGTTACTTATGACCTTTTCTGACTTCGAAAAATCTCTCGAAAATAACACCCCGCCCACGGGAATACCCATTCTGTTGGAGGCATTATGGCACGATGCCAAGGGCGATTGGGAGGCGGCCCATACTATTGCCCAATCAAAAGAAGGCACCCAAGCGTATGACCGCCTCCATGCCTACCTTCACCGGGTTGAAGGAGATACATGGAATGCTACCTATTGGTACCGCCGAGCTAGCGCCTCAATGCCGAAGGAGAACTTGCAAGAGGAATGGAAAAGTCTGGTCATCAGCCTTCTTGGTTAAACCATGAGAGATTACCTTATTAAATAAAATCCGCGGTGCTTTAAACCATTTTACCTGCTTTGCCTCCAAGAGTAGAATGTAAACAGAAATAAAAAAGCGTATGAAAAAGTTATTGGTAATACTGGCACTTTTTATAGTTGGAACGGTATCTTTTGCCCAACGGGGTGGAGGAGGAAATAATGCCACCCCTGAAATGCGGGCCGAGCAACAAACAAAGATGATGACGGAGCAATTGGGCCTTTCCGATGTCCAGCAAAAGCAAATCTATACGCTCAACCTTGATCGAGCCCAAAAAATACAAGAACTCCGGGAAGCTCAGAACCGTGATGGTATGAGGGCTTTAAACGATGATTTTCAGAAACAAATGCTGACTGTTCTTACCCCAGAACAGGCAAAGAAACAAGAAGAAATAGAAGCCGAGCGCCGGAAAAACGGGCCGCAACAAGGTCGCGGTGGCCGCGGACCACGGTAACGCTAGCTAAAACTAAATCAAGAAAACCTGAACTACGAGAGCTCAGGTTTTCTTGGGTTATTCCCAACCAGCGATTGGGATATAAATATTAGTAAGCGGCCTCGGTTTTAAACTCCGAAGTAAAGTGAAATTGAATGGCCGGGTTGTTATCCCGATTCATGCGTATCATCCACTCTGATTCCGCTAGGAACACCGAGTTCAGGTCTTTATCGTAGGCAATCTGATTACCCTTCAAACGGATAAACTCACTCAATGTAGTTTTATCATCCGAAGTGAGCCAACATGCCCGGGCAATATTCATGGGTACCCACCGGCATTTGGCTCCGTACTCATGTTCGAGACGGTACTGAATTACGTCAAATTGAAGTTCACCAACCGTCCCCACAATTTTACGATTTCCCAACTCCAAAGTATACAGCTGGGCTACTCCTTCGTCGGTCAGCTGCTGAATACCTTTTTCCAATTGCTTGGACTTCATCGGGTCCAAATTGATCAGTTCCTTGAATATTTCGGGTGAAAAGCTGGGGATTCCCGAAAATTGGAGGTCTTCTCCTTCGGTCAGTGTATCACCGATTTTGAAGTTACCCGTATCGTAAAGTCCTACTACGTCGCCAGGGTACCCTTCTTCCAAAATACTCTTATCGGAGGCCATAAAGGTGAACGGACTCGAAAACCGAAGATCCTTGTTAAGGCGAACATGATGATAAAACTTACCACGTTCAAATTTTCCTGAACAAACCCGAAAAAAGGCAATTCGGTCGCGATGACGGGGATCAAGATTGGCGTGAATCTTAAAAATGAAGCCGCTCAATTTTAATTCATTAGGATCCACCGGACGTACATCGGTTGGTCGGGGTTGAGGAATAGGAGATATTTCGCAAAACGTATCCAATAATTCTTTTACCCCGAAATTATTAATCGCGCTACCAAAGAATACCGGAGCAAGATCACCGGCATCGTACGCTTCTTCCGAAAATGGATCATACACGCCCTCAATCAACTCAACTTCTTCCAACAGAGTAGTCGCATCGCGCTCGCCTAGCAATTGGACTAGGCTATCGTCATCCAGACCAATTTCAATGACGTCTTCCTCTACTTTGGTTTTGTTAATCCGGAAGAAATATAGCTTCTTTTCATACATGCTATACACTCCCTTAAAACCTGCTCCCATGTTGATGGGCCACGTAAGTGGTCTTACCCGAATTTTAAGTTTTTCTTCCAGCTCGTCCAGCAAATCAAACGGACTTTGCCCTTCCCGATCGAGTTTGTTGATAAAAATAATCACGGGAGTTTTCCGCATCCGACATACTTCCATGAGACGCTTGGTTTGCTCCTCAACCCCTTTCACGCAGTCGATCACCAGAATTACGCTATCTACCGCCGTGAGCGTACGGTAAGTATCTTCGGCGAAGTCTTTGTGACCCGGTGTATCAAGAATATTGATCAGCAGATCTTTGTATTCGAAAGTCATTACCGAGGTGGCCACCGAGATTCCCCGCTGCTTCTCGATTTCCATGAAGTCGGAAGTCGCTGTTTTCTTGATTTTATTTGACTTTACAGCTCCGGCGGTCTGAATAGCCCCCCCAAAGAGAAGTAGCTTTTCGGTTAGGGTCGTTTTTCCCGCATCGGGGTGGCTAATGATGGCAAACGTACGACGCTTTTTTATTTCGTTCTGGTAACTCACTTGGTAGGTAATTAGCTAGTAGGTTATTAGGGGTAAGGATAAAGAGTGTTTGTGTTTCTCTGTCTGAACCTTACTTTTCTTTATTGATTATTGGTTGACTACCAAAAATAAAATGTTACAGAAACGGATTCCTGTAACATTTCCAAGGGATAAAGGTACGAAAAATTATCTATCCGGACTCGGATCAATAGAACGACTGCTTGTAGTCTTCTACTGAGGTACGAATGACCTCGTGAGCCTCCTCGCGACCGTACACATTGGTGATTTCAATATGAGCCGGTTCGCCGGGTAGGTTCTTGTACGTCAGGAAATAGTGCTTCAAACGCTCCACCACGTTCTCGGGCAACTCACTGAGGTCTTTGTAGGTACCGTATACTTCGTCACCTTTCAAAACAGCAATAATCTTATCATCCGCTTCTCCTTTATCGATCAGGCGAATACCACCGATGGGGCGAGCTTCACAGATGATATCACCGTGGGAGATAATTTTCTCACAAAGTACGCAGATATCCAGCGGGTCACCATCACCCTCCGACACTTCGCGGCCCGAGCGCTCCTGCGCCAGTTGTGCAATTTTTTCGCCGCAATAGGTCTTAGGAATAAACCCGTACAACGCCGGAACAATATTGGAGTATTTTTGAGGACGGTCTATTTTGAGGTAGCCAGTTTGCTTGTCAATTTCGTATTTGACGGTATCGGTAGGCACGATTTCAATGAATGCGGTCACAATTTCGGGAGATTTATCTCCTATCGGTATACCGTGCCACGGATGGGCTTTGTGTACGTTTACGTTCATTTTTATGATGTTTAGATGTAATCTTCGGGTGTAGGCCAACTTGGGTTTGTCAAACCCAAGCACAAATGTAGTCCAACTGAGGGGATTTACTACTCAGAAATATCCAATTTTTAAAGCCAGCCTAAGGAGGATGGTAGTTTTCATTCACAACCTCCCCCTTCCTGATTCATGAGGCCAACTGCCAGATTAAAAAAGTGATGTATCAAATGAGCCTGCCAGCGGACTAAACAAAAAGAACGACGGAGTAATTCCGTCGTTCCGACTATGCGATGCCAAAGGTTGTTAATCATGGACTCTGCCTTTGGGTAAGGCTGAATCCTGAACGTTATTCTACGGCAAAGCTTATTTTACAATTGACCCGATAATCGGTAATTTCTCCTTCGTCCACAACGGCACTCATTTTATTTACGTAGACAGACTTAATTTCGCGAACTGAGCGTGAAGCTTCAGATACAGCTACTTGCGCAGCATGCTCCCAACTTGTCTTAGAACTAGCCATGATTTCTATTACCTCAATTACCATAGTGTGTTTAAATTTTTTGTGTTAAATTTTTTTTAACACACTCTTAGATTATGTTTTGGAAACTAATATTCGGTACTGGGTATATAATTTATGATTCGTAACTTTGTGCCATGGATCTTGACTTTGACAAATACAAACTGCTACAATACTGCACCAATGAAT
>JBDNFP010000036.1:0-29236 GCA_041689775.1 Spirosomataceae bacterium | reverse complement strand
TCATGCTTATTTTGAGTTTGGCGACCCAAAAGTATGAAGTTTTCTGACGCCGCCCGGCAGCCCTGATTTGGGCCATGGCCCAAATCAGGGCTGCCGGGCTTTTTTAAACGACCGTTGCGTTTATTACTTGAATTCAAGAAATATTTATCCAGAACTTATAACTACTGATTTAGTAGGGGATTATTCTAATGGTTTTGGTTCTGCTCGTCATTACTATAGGCGTGTTGGAGTGGCAGACAAGCCTTAAAAATTACCCTTTCCCACATCAGGGGCAGGGGCAAAACCTAATAAATCTATCAACTAACAAATCCTTATTGTTAGTAAAATACAAAACCCGACCCCTCGAAGTATCTGTCTTGTAGACAGCTTCGGGGTCGGGTTGTAAATACGTACATCAGTACGCAGGTCGGCTTATCCCTTCCAAGGTTGCGTCTCCGCAGAGCCAAGGTCCGTTTCTGCCAATTATCTTAAGGGAGTTTCTCCCGTAGTATGCTTAAAATCAATTCCTGACTTGTTTTCAGGTTTTCTTGTCCTGCCCTTAATTCTTCGTATTGCTGGCGGGAGGAAACCGTTAGCCTAGCTATTGCTTCGGCTGTTTTGATGGCCCTGGCTTCAATACCGGGTATTTTGGAAACCTCGTCAATGATCCGCGCCTGTCCCTCTATCAGTCGGTCGGTCTTTTGAAGGTTCTCGGCCAGTAGCGGCTCCAGTTGGTCTAATCTCTCTTCTGATGTCATACTTTGATTTTATTATTGCTCTTTCTAATTCGCTTTGGTGCCTTCGGTTTTAAATGACCAATCAACTCTTTATCAAATAAAGGTTGATCCGTTTCTTCTTGCTCAGAATCAGACAGATATACCTTAGCGCACGAAATGTGCAAACTTCTTAGCATCCGCTGTGTCACGCCAAACTATCTGAGCATTCAACGCATATACATGGGTATTGCTGGATCTCAGTACAGTTAAAGCAGACTTTTCCTTGAGATACTTCACAGCTAAGTAAACTGTATTTTTATGCAGTTTCAAACTTTCGGCTATTGCTTGTTGACTTACTACCAACGCGTTACGATCATCCATATATTTCACTAACCACAAAAATACCTGCAATGCCATCGGATTCTCCTTTGTCATTAACATGATTAAGTCCAAGGTATCATCATAGAGCTGTACAAAATTGGCGTTAACTCTCTTAATTTCACCTGTTTTGAAGTCTAATTGATCCTTTTTGTGAGCTATAATAGTGGTTATGTGATTGCCAACACAATTATAAGTGATTCTCCCACATTTTCAAGTGACCAACACAAAAACGCAACACATCAGTTTGATGTGTCGGCTATCACACTGTAGATGTGTTGCTTTTTTTTATAACTAACTGATAGTCAATAAGTAGCTGATAGCTATTAGCTTGTAGCTGTTACTTTTTTGTAAATATTTGATATAGAGAACATTAGAAAGTAATTTTACTAAATTAATAATACAAACTAATTATACATTAGTACTTATACATTCTGTATACTACCTTCTATATCTCCTTTACCATCAAAAAAACCGTCGGAGACACCTACTTATCGCCTATTTCTCCGGAGGAAGAAATTACCGTAAAACCATTTCCATTCGCACCCTCCTCATAATCAATGGTAACGCCTACAACGTACATCAGATGCCGGCGATCGATTATTACTTTTACACTCTCCACGAAGTATACCTCATCGTGTTCGGTTATGGTATCGAAACCTAGTAAAAAAGTAGCACTACATGCCCCGCCGCGAAGTCCAACGCGCAAACCATACGTATCCGGAATCTTATTGTCGGTCATGGTCTCCGCGATTTCGGCCAATGCCCGTTCGGAAATATGAACCGGGGCATCCAAAACGTTGTTTACATCTCGCAAATTCGTTGTCATTAGTAAAGGCGCTTTTACTTCACAATAATGGAAGTATTATCGTTCAAGTTGCTATTAAGTGTACTTTTGCCATTTGCACCGGGATCACAGCCAAGAGCAGTAGTCTCTATGATATTTTAGTCAAAAAAGGTGCTTTTAAAAAACTTAATCATCGCGTTATTCCCCATGGAATTGTATTCATTACTCACTATTGTTATTGTTACCGGCATCCTGACCCTGGGCGGGTACCTCACCATCACCATGCTGGCTAACAAAATAATTGAAAGGCAACGATGGTATATTGGTAGTAAAAATACGGTTATAGTACTCCCTATTCGCCTACAGGCTTACGAGCGTATGGCGCTTTTTTTAGAACGTATTACTCCTAATCAACTCCTGCTACGTACTTCCGGTTCCGCTTACAATGCCCTGGAGTTCCAACGGGTGCTATTACGAGAAATCCGGGAAGAGTATAACCATAATCTGGCTCAACAAGTTTATATGAGTACCAATGTGTGGGAATACATCACCAAGGCAGTTAATGAAGTACAATCATTGATCAATCAGGCCGCTGGAGAAGTAGAGGCAAACGCCCCCGCCAACGACTTGGCCAAGAAGATATTTGAACGCGTTATTCGGCAGGATATCCAACCCTGCACGGAGGCACTCAAGGTACTGAAAGAAGAAATACAAAGAATTTTTTAATCCCGGAATTAGGAGTCTGCCCCTGCGGTGACTGTCTGAATGCTAAAATAGAATTAATGAGTATAGAAAAATGATTAACTCCGAACTCATAAACGCCCAAGCACACATTCAATCAATGCAGAGGTGGACCCATCACTCATTTACTCATTGAAATGCTATACCCCCAGAACCTGGAACAAAAATTAGGATTTGACCGTCTGCGTGAGTGGCTTAAAGAAGCTTGTGTAAGCCCTTTGGGTCGCGCTTTCGTGGACAAAATACGCTTTTCGGACAACTTCGGTTTAGTAGATAAACTGGTACGGCAAACTGCCGAAATGAAGTACATCATGCAAACAGGACAGGAGTTTCCGTCCCAGAACTACCTCGATGCTACCCCCTACCTGCACAGGGCGGCCATTGAAGGTACCATGCTGATGCAGGATGAGTTTTTCGATCTCAAAGTATCCCTGGCTACCATCAGGGTGTGTCTACGCTTTTTTGAAAATCAGGAGCCGGAAGCCTTCCCTTTGCTGGGAGAATACGCCAAAACGATCCGGGTAGAACGCACCGTTACGGACGCCATCGACCGAATTATTGACGAGCGTGGTCAGATTCGTGACAACGCCTCACCTGAGTTGGTGCAGATCCGCCGCCGTCTTATTTCCGAACAGGTCAACGTGAGAAAACGGCTGGATAGCATGCTCCGCACGGCCAAAAACAGTGGGTGGATTGGGGAGGAAGTATCGCTGACGGTACGAAACGGCCGGATGGTAATACCAATGGCAGCGGAACATAAGCGAAAGTTCAAAGGCTTCATTCATGACGAATCTTCCACGGGCCAAACGGTCTTTATTGAGCCTACGGATGTTCTGGAAGCGAACAATGCGATACGCGAGCTTGAATACGAAGAGCGCCGGGAGATTAACCGGATACTTACCCGGCTGACGGATCAACTAAGACCTTACCTACCCGAACTCCACAAAGCGTATCAGTTTTTGGGACTCATGGATTTCTTACGGGCAAAGGCAAAGCTTGCCTCGGAGATGAGTGCTATCAACCCGAATTTCGATAATCTAACCGTAGTCGATTGGCGAGCCGCCAGACACCCATTACTCTTTTTAGCCCTTCAAAAAAAGGGAAAAAGTGTTGTTCCGCTGAGTATTGAACTCAACGGAAAACAGCGGATTTTGATTATTTCGGGTCCAAACGCGGGTGGTAAGTCTGTTTCCCTGAAAACCGTTGGACTCATTCAATACATGTACCAGAGCGGTCTGCTGGTGCCGATGCAGGAAGGAAGTACCATGGGGTTCTTTCAGAATATATTTATTGACATCGGTGATGAGCAATCGCTCGAAAACGACCTGAGTACATATAGCTCCCACCTGACCAATATGCGCCAGTTTTTGGCGCGAGCCAATAAGAAAACCTTGTTCCTGATTGACGAGTTCGGGACGGGTACCGAACCAGGATTGGGAGGAGCTATTGCGGAAGCCATTCTGGAAAACCTCACGCAATCAGGGGCCTACGGGGTGATCAATACCCACTATACCAACCTGAAAGTACTGGCCGACAAAACCGAAGGACTCATCAACGGCGCCATGCGCTTCGATGGTGAGCACCTAGAGCCGCTTTACCTACTTGAAATAGGGAAGCCCGGTAGTTCTTTTGCGTTTGAGATTGCTTCCAAAATAGGCCTCCCCAAAGAGGTCATTGAGCAGGCCAAACAAAAGCTAGGTACTCAACAGGTCAATTTTGAAAAATTACTAAAAGAACTGGATATTGAGCGTCGAGTATTTGCCGAAAAGAATGTAGAACTAGGTATCAAGGAGCGTAAGCTAGCCCAACAATTGGTAGAATACACCGCACTGAAAACAAAGCTTGAAACCAACGAAAAGCGACTCGTAAACGAAGCTAAGCAAAAAGCGCGTAACCTACTCTCGGAAGCAAATCAACGGATCGAAACCACCATACGGGAGATTAAAGAAAGTAAGGCTGATAAAGAAATCACCAAAGAGGTACGTGCCAGTCTCGAAAAATTCAATGAGCAAGACCTGAAACCGGAGGTGGTGGAAGAGGTACTACCCGGCGAAATAGAGTTCGAAACCGAAGAAGGCGCCATCGTGGCCGGCAGTTACGTCCGGATCAAAGGACAAACAGCCGTGGCCGAAGTACTCCTCATGAAAGGGAAAGATGCCGAAATCCGAATCGGTGATCTTAAATCGACCGTAAAATTGAACCGTTTGGAAAAGGTATCTAATAAAACCTACCGGGAGGTCACGGGTGAAAAGAAAGTCAGAACCACGACGGGCGGCGTTGACCTCAACGAACGGCAATTGAATTTTAGCTTCAACCTGGACATTCGGGGCAAACGCGGCGAGGAAGCCTTAGGTGTATTGGATCAGTTTGTGGACAATGCCGTCATGCTAGGCTACGACGAGCTACGGGTAGTTCATGGCAAAGGTGACGGCATTCTACGAACGTTGGTGCGCAATCACCTACGCAGCTATAAGCAGGTAGCTACCATGCAAGACGACCACGCCGACCGAGGTGGCGCCGGAGTGACGGTAGTGCGCATGCGGTAAAAGTGCGGCAGTCAGCTATTGGCTTCCGGCTTGTATATAAAACAAAACATCCCAAGAGCGTTGTGCTTTTGAGATGTTTTGTTTTATAAGAAAGAAGACCGCTGATTACCAGCCGCCGCCAACCAATTACATCTGAGGCTGCTGCAATACCTCCGATCCTGGCACTCCCAGACCTTTGGCCTTACGGCCGCGCATCCAGAAAAATAGAATGGTAAACGCCACAATAAGGATGATTGGGAAAATAGTCATATTTTGAAGCGTGGCTTGTCCAGCCGCCAGTTCCAGTGCATCGCCAGTAAGTCCCTGAGAGGCCATCTCGGACTTATGGCCGTCGATCCAGCCACCAATAATTGGCTGAAAAATAGCGGTTGAGAACATCCCCATACCTCCCACAAGCGAAAGACCAAGCGCTCCACTTAAAGGTACCTTTTCGGCAATAAAACCTAACATGGTTGGCCAGAAGTAGCAAACGCCAAGCGCAAAGAAAATTGCAGCCAAGTACGCCATAGACCCTGTAACGCTACTGAACATAAAGATACCGATGGTAGCAAAAATAGCGGACCCAAGCAGTACACCGGTTTGACCAAACTGGCCAATCACTGGCCCCGCGAAGAAACGACCTACGGCCATCAATCCCGTTACCAAAGCCAGTATTAATAAAGGCTCTGCACCACTCTTACTAAGGATAATGGCCGTCCACTGCTGGGGACCAAACTCCGAAATAGCGGTGAGTGCCATAGCCAATAAAATAAAAATAAAAAGAGGGTTGAGCATTCCCTTGAAATTTTGGGAGAGCGAGGTAGCACCTTCCACCACAGCTTTCGGGAACGTCTGCCCCCAGAACAAGAACGCGTAGATCAGCGTCGGGATCATGATGATCCCGATTTGCGCCTGCCAGGTAGTACCAAGAGTTGTCATCGCCAAAGAAACCAGGCTACCTAGTACAATACCCCCCGGGAACCACATGTGGAAGCGGCTTAGCATTTTGTTCATCTTAGAACCCGCATACGAGTCGGCGATCATAGGGTTACAGGCAGCTTCCGTGCAACCATTACCGATACCAATAAATAGCGTAGAAAGCAGCAATCCATTATAACCACCCGCATAAATTGTCAGAACGATACCCAAAGTGTGCATGACAAACGCAATCAACATAATGATTTTGGGGCCCACGGAGTGGTACACAAGTCCACCAATAATCATTGAAATAGGAAAGCCTAAAAACCACATGGAGTTAATAAAGCCCAGCTGCTCAGCCGAAAGCTCAAACTCAGCAGCAAGCTGAGGAAGAATACCCGCCCGGATACTAAACGAGAAAGCCGTCGTAATGAGAGCAAAGCAACTGCCGAGAAAAAGGCGATTTGCATTAACATTTTGATTCATAGTAAGAATTGGGTTTAGTGAAAAAGGATAGGTTTTAAAGCGGTTAAATCATTTGTTTTGTCCAAAATCTCTGTAAAAAAAAGAAATAGACACCATTTCTACTAATAAAGTCATGACCTATTCTCCCTTTTTTTTGAACTTGCTACCTTTGTAAGAAGTAAGAGTAGGCACTATTACTCTTTTTTTAGCAAAAAAATTCTAAAACCTTTAACCAATTAGCAATGCCAAGAAAAATTCGCATGGGAATGGTGGGGGGTAGCCTGGACGCTTTCATCGGGGCCGTCCATCGCCGCGCAGCGATCATGGACGGCGAAATCGAGCTCGTTTGTGGGGCATTCAGTTCCAGCCCGGAAAAATCAAAAGCTACCGGTAAAGCACTCTACCTTCCAGAAGACAGGGTGTACGGAAGCTTCGAGGAAATGATCCAAAAAGAAAAGCTTCTTCCCGAAGGTGAAAGAATGGATTTCGTCTCCATAGTTACTCCAAACCACGTCCATTTTCCTCCCGCTAAGCTAGCTCTCGAAAACGGCTTTCACGTAGTATGTGACAAACCACTGGCCCATAATACCAAGGATGCCGAGGCGCTGGTGAAGATAGTGGAAGACAGCGGCCTGATTTTTTGCCTGACGCACAACTATACCGGATACCCGATGGTCAAGGAGGCCCGTCATCTGATTAAGTCGGGGGCTTTGGGGCAAATCCGTAAAATCATAGTAGAATACCCACAGGGATGGCTCTCTACCCTGGTGGAAGCTACCGGACAGAAGCAAGCTTCCTGGCGAACCGACCCGGCTCGCTCCGGGGCGGCGGGTGGCTTGGGAGATATTGGCACGCATGCCGAAAACTTGGCCGAATACATCACCGATCTCAAAATTTCCGAAGTATGCGCTGACCTGACTATTTTTGTGGAAGGACGCCTTCTGGACGACGATGCTAACGTTTTACTTCGATTCGAAAACGGTGCCAAGGGGATACTTCAAAATAGTCAGATTTGTAACGGAGAAGAAAACGATCTGAATATCAGGGTCTATGGTGAGTTTGGAGGCCTTGAATGGAATCAAATGGAGCCAAACACCCTCATTCACAAAGTACAGGGCAGTCCAGCTCGTCTACTGCGGACCGGGGTAGGCAATTTGTCCGATGCTGCTCAGGTACACACTCGTTTTCCGGCCGGGCATCCCGAAGGCTACCTGGAAGCTTTCGCTAACCTCTACCGCAATTTTGCGTTGGCTATGCGGGCAAGGTGGGAAGGTAAAGACGCTGATCCGCTGTTTGACTTCCCAACGGTCTACGATGGGTTACGCGGTATGAAGTTTATCGATACCGTTCTAGCCTCCGACAAAACAGACACGAAGTGGACGAAGTTTTTTCAGTGATTGAATTTTGAATGATAGATTAAGTGAGTATCAGTATTTTGAAATTCACTCTATCATTCCATTAATCACTCATTCTCTCATTTATAAAAATCATCGCACCGGCGACCCGGTCAAAACTAAATAGTATGTCAAAAATAAAAGTAGGAGTTGTAGGTACCGGGTTTATTGGACCGGCTCACATTGAGGCATTACGCCGCTTACCTAATGTCGAAGTTGTCGCTCTGTGTGAAGTAACGGCCGAGCTAGCCGCCGAAAAAGCCAAAGCCATGGGTGTTGAACGCTCCTATACCTTCGATGAGTTATTGAAGCAGGACGACATTCAGTCTATTCACATTTGTACCCCTAACTTCCTGCACTACTCGCAATCCAAGGCAGCCTTGCTCGCCGGTAAGCACGTAGTGTGTGAGAAGCCGTTGGCAAAAGACCTCGCCGAAGCCGAAGAATTGGTAGAACTAGCAGCCAAAACCGGACTGGTTAATGCCGTTCATTTCAATTTGCGCTATTACCCACTGGCTCGTCAGATGAAGGTAATGCGTGAAAAGGGTGAATTAGGTGATGTGTATTCGGTCATTGGTTCCTACCTGCAAGACTGGCTCTTCTACGAAACTGATTACAACTGGCGTTTAGAGCCGGACAAATCAGGTGATTCACGGGCGATTGCCGATATCGGCTCTCACCTGATGGATATCCTCGAATACATCACCGGATTGAAAACTACCGCCGTGATGGCCGACTTCAACACCATTCACAAAACTCGTAAGAAGCCGCTCAAACCCGTAGAGACCTACTCGGGCAAAATGCTCAAACCCGAGGACTACGCTGATGTACCCATTACTACCGAAGATCACGCAAACGTACTGCTGCGCTTCGATAACGGAAACCGTGGGGTCATTACCGTATCGCAAGTATCGGCCGGCCGCAAAAACCGGATGAGCTTTGAGATTTCCGGTTCTAAGAAAACGTTCAGCTTCTGTTCCGAAACCCCCAACGAGCTTTGGATCGGTAATCGAGACGGCTACAATGAGGTACTGATGCGTGATCCTTCGCTGGTACATCCCGAAGCAAGCTCCGTTATCTCTTTCCCCGGTGGGCACAACGAAGGCTTCCCGGATACTTCGAAACAAATGTTTAAGGAAGTATACGCCGCCATTGAAACCGGTAAGCAACCCGAGAACCCTACCTTCCCAACGTTCGCCGATGGCTACCGTGAGCTTCTGATCTGCGAAAAAATCCTCGAAAGCCACCGTAAGCAGGCGTGGGTGGAGGTTTAATTTTGAATGAGTGAATGATAGAATGAAAGCTGGTTATCACGCAGAAGAAAAACCTCCTTATGTTAGCTTTTATGGCTTGTTAGAAAGGGGTATTTAAAATCTATCATTCACTCGTTACGCTTTCTGATTGGAACAGGGCTTTCTTATAAAAACTTAGTTCGACCAGAATTGGGTATTTCGCATCACCAAGCAGATAGGAAAGTAGTTATTTTAGTACTGATTCAGGTTCAACCGACTACAAAGGTTACTAAATACGAGACTTTTTTGAACTTTTACCATATTTTATGTAATTATAAGCACCTTAATTTTTACAAGAAAACCCTGCTGATTGGAAAGAGTATTAATACCGATTAAAAAAACCTTAAAGACATGGATTGGGAGGTGAATGAATCTGGTGAGAACACCTACGGAGAAATGTCTAATTTCATTGAAACAATGAAACGCAGAACAAAAGACCTAGTGTTAAGAAACATAAAGCTATTCCAATCACTACCTACTATTGAGGAAGCCAAAATCATAGAAAAGCCGTTATTAAGGTCCTCCTCTTCCGTCGGGGCGAACTATCGTGCAACCTGCCGCGCGCATTTTTTGCTAAACTTTCCATTACAATTGAAGGGGCAGATGAAACCCTTTTCTGGTCAGAAATACTGGGAGAATCTGGCATTGTGGAGGAGAAAAGGCTTGTGGGGATCAAATCTGAAACCTTATAAATCCTTAAAATCTTATTAAGTGCAAAAAACTCCCTGAAACCTCCTTCCTGACCCTTTGGCAAAAGAAACTCTATCAATATTATATCATTCAAAATTAACTACCATGAAAACTATAAAAGGACCAGCCATATTTCTTGCCCAGTTTATGGGCGATGAAGCACCTTTCAACTCCCTTGATACCGTTGCTAAGTATATGGCAGATTTGGGATATAAAGGTATCCAAATTCCCACCTGGGATAGCCGCTGCATTGATTTGCAGAAAGCGGCCGAGTCAAAGACCTACTGTGACGAGTATCAGGGGAAACTCAAAGATATCGGGGTAGAGGTAACCGAACTTTCGACTCACCTCCAAGGACAACTGATTGCCGTACACCCTACTTACGATGCGATGTTTGACGGTTTTGCGGCTCCCGAAGTACGTAATGACCCCAAGGCGCGTACCGAATGGGCCGTACAGCAGCTCAAATGGGCCGCAAAGGCCAGTCAGAATATGGGGCTAACAGCCTCCGCGACCTTCTCTGGTGCGTTGGCCTGGCCGTTTCTGTACCCATGGCCACAGCGCCCAGCGGGGATGGTAGAAACCGCCTTCAAAGAACTGGCGAACCGCTGGAAACCTATCCTCGATGCGTACGATGAGGCAGGCGTAGATGTTTGTTATGAGCTACACCCCGGTGAGGATTTGTTCGACGGTGCTACCTTTGAAATGTTCGTGGATTACGTCGGTGGACATCCCCGCGCTAACATTAACTACGACCCAAGTCACTTTGTGTTGCAGCAGCTCGACTACCTACAATTCATTGATCTCTACCACGATCGAATCAAGGCTTTCCACGTGAAAGATGCCGAATTTAATCCATCAGGACGGCAGGGCGTATACAGCGGGTTTGCCGGCTGGGCCGACCGGGCCGGACGCTTCCGTTCACTGGGCGATGGTCAGGTTGACTTTGCTGGTATCTTCTCTAAGCTTTCACAATACAACTACGATAGCTGGGCAGTACTAGAATGGGAATGCTGCATTAAATCACCTACTCAAGGCGCAGCCGAAGGAGCTCCGTTTATCGCCAGCCACATTATCGAAGTGACCGACAAAGCATTCGATGACTTCGCCGGTACTGGCGCTGATGAAGCCTTTAACCGCAAGGTACTGGGGCTTTAATCATCAGTATAACTTTATCTAGTGATTAAGGAGTCGTTTCAGCGCGGCTCCTTTTTTGTTACCTTCTACCGCCATTTTTTAACTGGTCGTCAATAGTACCAAAGTCTATGATTATACCTGCCAGTGAAAACTATTGGATGGATTATGGTCAACACTTTCCCCCGAACCTTGGCTTATAGTCCCGATTGGACCGGCATACCGCAGTACGTACGTATCGAGCCGACACTACCCTTCCGAGCGCTTATTGATCGATGCTTTTGGACCCACAATGGGTTTCTCCATCACTACTCAATCCTATTCTAGAACACACCACCCTATTAACCCAGGCGAGTAGCTCTTTTGTGCTTGGCAACGCGGCGAAGGTGTACGTAGTAAACTACCAAAAACGATAAAGAACACGAAGCACAACTGATCCAAAGGGCACGAATACGACAAGCTCGTGCGGTTGGCCCCAAAACGCAGTCCAACGCACTAAATAAAACACTAACCGGGTGGGTATGGCTACTGGCCTTTATCGTTGTATTTATCTTGCTTTGATCGGTGCTTGGGTGATCGACAATCTGCGGCACATAATCCCAAATCTATCTCTGCTAGAATTACTAATATTTTCATATTTTTGCCCCAATTATTAATAACCCACTTTATCACATGCTTTTTTTTTCATCCCATAAAATCTGGAAATATCTGGTTGCGCTCTCGTTGAGTATGACATTACCATACAGCCTTTTGGCCCAAAATGACGAAGATGATTTTGATCCTGACGCCTTTGAAATGGCCGACGAAACGCCCCTAAGGCGTTTTTGCACCAACAAAATCACAAACCTCAGTCCTACCCGTTTGGTCGGTATCAGCTTTGATTATTTAACAGGCTACGCCATGTCCTCGGAAGCCGCTCCGGGATTAAGCGCCACCGATGCCGCCAAGTATTCGCCTTACGATGCGCGTGTCAATCGAAACAACGGCTTACGGCTGGATGCTAATATTCCGCTTGTCTCCAAAAATAATATTATCGCTAACCTAACTGCCTCCTATTGGGAGAGTCGTTACAGTATTGAGGAGGGTACGGTGAACTCCGCCCATCAGATCGCCCTCAATCATGCACATCATCCCCTCCGTACCACCACACTCGGTACGCTGATTTTCAAGCCCTTGGACGAAAAACACTTTCTGATTTTTCAGGCGGAAGCAGCCCTGAACGGTAACTATAACTTCGATGACATCAAACCGGACTTCGGGCTGATGAAATATAGCGCGACCGCTGTCTATGGCTGGAAGTACGACGACAATCGTAACCTGGGAGTCGGGATCACACGTACTTATAGGGGAGGTAGCGTGCTACATATCCCAGTATTGCTTTGGAACAGAACCTTCAACAACCGGTGGGGAATGGAACTTCTCCTACCCGCTCGTGGCCATGCTCGATACAACTTCTCGACCAAATCTATGCTGATGTTGGGTTACGAACTGGAAGGACAAAGCTACCACGTCCAGTCAGCGTCGGGTACCAATACAACCTATGGATTTTCGCAAATGGAACTCAGAAAGTCCGAAATTCGGGCACGAGTATCGTGGGACAAGAGTCTCACTGATTTTATTTGGTTCAATGTCCAGGCGGGGGTACGTCCCATGTATCGGTACGATCTAGCCCAACGAGAAAATGCCGACGCCTTTATATCAAACCGAATGGGCATGCCGTTGTACTTTCGTGTAGGGTTAAACCTAGTCAGCCCATAATTAAATCCACCAAATATTCTTTGTATTAAACTTCAAATCAACCCTACTATGAATATCTCCAAAATCCTGATTAGCGCCTTTGCGGTACTTCTGTGGACACTCACCCCAGCTGCTGCGCAAAGCCTGGACAGCCCGTCTGACATTATCGTAGGCAACTGGCAGCCGAGCAATGGGCAATCCATCATACAGATCTACAAAGGAAAAGAAGCAGCCGGAGAGGATCCAAAAAAACTCTACGGACGTACCGTTTGGCTCAAAGAGCCTAACGACCCCGATACCAGTCAACCGAATCTGGACAAAAATAATCCGGACGAATCCAAACGAAAAAACCCTCGCAAAGGGCTAATTGTCATGAAAGATGTGACATTTACCGGCTCAAAAGACAAACTTACGTGGGGAGAGGGTTCTATATATGACCCCAACAATGGCTCCACCTACTCTTTTGAAGCAACTATCTCTACCAAAAATTTAAACGTAATGGAAGGGCGGGGCTACATCGGCGTTTCGCTTTTTGGCCGCACGGACACATGGAAACGTTTGGTTAAAAAGTGAGGGTCCACCTTAACCATCCACTGAGTCGGCTTCCTCATTAAGTTTGAGGAAGCTGACTTTTTTTAATTTATGTTTGGCTGCTTATTTCTAGATGTGAAAATTTAGTGCTAAACTATTAAGCCTGTTGGGACTCAGGCCGGAAAGAAAAAGAGATTTAGTAGGATAGTAAGACTTTGGATTCAAGTAATAAATGCAACGACCAAAAAAAGCCCCCCTGCCGGGTTCAGATCGCCGAGCTGGTCTGCTGTGGCAAATCTACGGTCAGCCGCGAGCTTCGGCGCAACTGTGACCAGCGCGACGGTTCTTACTGGCCAGACTTAGCGCAAAGAAAGGCTAACGTCCGCCACAAGAGTAAGCCCAAACGAAGGCGATTTACGGCCAATATTGAGGCGTGCGTTCGGGAGAAGCTTGAAGCGGATTACAGCCCCGAGCAGATCGCTGGCGGGGCAGCCCGCAAGGGCACTAAGTACGTCTCCCACGAGCACATTTATAAGCTGGTCTGGGACGACAATAAACAGGGTGGAAAGCTGTACCGGCACATGCGAACCAGGATTGAGCACTACGCCAAAAGGGACAGTCCGAAGGGAAAAGGGGCCAAATTGTCGGTCGGGTGGACATTGAAGAGCGTCCGGCGATTGTGGAAGAGAAGCAGCGGGTGGGCGATGTAGAGATGGATTTAGTGATAGGCAAGAACCATAAAGGAGCCTTACTGACAATCAATGATCGGGCCACGGAAATGTTAAAAATGGGCTACGTGGAGGGTAAAGAGGCCGCTGTTGTACTGGCCAAGGCCGTAGAGTTGCTGGCTGATTGGAAAGTAATTCTTCATACGGTCACAACCGATAATGCGAGGCGGCCGGTGCCGTGCAAATGAAAATTTGATCAGACCGCCGTTGCGACAGGCTGGTCAGGCAATACTTTCCGAAAGGAATGAATTTTGACCGAATCACGGAGCAGAGAGTTAACCAAGTAGTGGACATTTTAAACCAAAGGCCCCAGAAGAGATTCGGGTTCCGATCACCCGAAGAAGTTTTCCAAAATACTTCCCTAAATAACCGGGGTGTTGCATTTATTACTTAAATCCACCCAAGATTTTGACCGCGTTGTGTAGCTTTTAACTTTTTGTAGTGTTTTTTTAGCTCATCTAAATCATGAATCATTTTAGGGTTGCTATCCAAAATTTGAATCACAATTTTCTGGTAACATTCGACAACGTACCCAGCTAAATAACAGGCATTAAAAAACTGTTTGTTTTCGTGCAGTATTTTGGATGACAGCCTCATTCTGTCGGCGGTTTATAAATATTGACTCACTGATGTGCTTTTTTGACCAAATATGCATAAAAATACGCTTAGTAAAAACTTCCACCGCAGCCTGAGTCTCCTCATGCCAAATAGCAGCATGCTTTCTTTACCGACACCTTACCTCCAATAGTGGCAAAGGCATGGGTAATATTACCAGCTTAAAGCCCATCTGGGCGGGTGGTATTCCGCAAATTTACGCATATTTGGCACGGCAACCATACTCAGGACGCAGACCTATTATAAAGAAGAAGGCCGGGTAATTCAGACGTAATCCAAAAATTATAAAGGTAACACAGGCCGCACCTCTTTGAATCTGGATTTTACGGGCCGAGTGACCAATACAAGGCTATCTACCATTAATAGCATGACGGTGCTCACCCGCACTGCCTACAACCGAGATGGGCGCAGCAAGGCCGTTTGCAAGCAGGTGTTTGACGCCAACACCCCCGAAACGGGCAAATACTGGGAACCCGTAGGCTGCAATGGCATCGGCGAGCTGACCCGTAGAACCCTCGGCTGTGGCATCCAACATGTGGACTACGCCCACAACATCCGGGACTGGATGACGCACTCTGGCACGAATCCGGCAGTGTCAATCGACTTCTTTGCAGCAAACTCAAACAACACCTACGAGAACTTGATTTCTGACAACTCGTTCGGATACATACGAGTAAAGACTGTAATCTAACCTTCTGGGCTAATAGAATAGAGTACCACGCGGCGTCCGGAACCACTGGCCAACTTTGAACCGGACTATTTAGTAATAGGAGTCGTTTAAATGTAGCTTCCCTTTTTTCTTCAACGGAGACTCATTTTTTTATGCTGTAAAACTTCTCTCCAAGGAATACTAAAGAGCTATTCAGAGCCTCCGACTCCGTCAACCAAAAGACAATATACCGCTCTAAGTATTATTTCATTTAATCGTCAAAAAGAGATACGATTTATAAAGAGCTATCGTTCTTAATTGTATATTTGACAATTCATTGTACTATTTTGATACAATAATTTATTAACCCAATTAACCTATGTTTTTTTTATCTACTAAATCCATCAAAAAGGCCCTAGTACTGCTGGTACTGGGCTGCACTATCGGGTTAGGATTCGTTGAGGCCCAAACAACCTCCGGCAAACGGATCCTTGTGTTTTCGAAGACCGCTGGTTTTCGTCACGCCTCCATTCCGGTTGGCAAGTCCTTACTTATGAAACTTGGCCAAGAAAACGGCTTTGCCGTTGATACAACTGAAAATGCTTCTTTGTTTACCGAAGAAAATCTGAAAAAATATAATGCGATAGTATTCCTAAGTACCACTGGTGATGTCTTGAATGGTACCCAACAAACGGCCTTCGAACGTTACATTCAAGCCGGAGGCGGCTGGGTGGGAATCCACGCTGCTACCGATACCGAGTACGGCTGGCCGTGGTACAATAAACTGGCCGGTGCGCAGTTTGCCAGCCACCCCGGCAACCCCAATGTCCAGACCGGACAGGCCTACGTGGTGAACCGCAACCACCCTTCCATGGAAGGATTTCCTGACAAATGGACGATTAAGGACGAGTTTTATGACTTCAAGAACTTCAACGATAAGGTAAACGTCCTCGTTAAGATTGACGAAAAAACCTACAAGGATGGCAAAATGGGCAATAATCACCCCATGGCTTGGTACCACGAGTTTGACGGCGGAAAAGCATTTTACACCAACTTCGGACATACCGATGAGACTTTTAACGAGCCCGTATTTGTAAAGCATCTCACCGGAGGGTTGATGTGGGCGATGGCTCCTAAGTTGGATTATTCCAAAGCCTACTCCATGGTAGCTCCCGAAGAAAACCGATTTGTGCGCAAAGTATTAGTCGATAACCTCGACGAGCCTACGGAACTCGTCGTCCTGGACGATCAGCGGGTACTTTTTGCGGAACGTAAGGGTAAATTGAAACTTTATGATCCTCGCAACGGCAAGGTGAAGGTGGTGGCCGAAGCACCCGTATTTACCAAGTTTGAATACGGCCTGATGGGGCTCAACATTGATCCTAAGTTCAACGAAAACCAATGGGTGTACCTATTTTATTCACCCTTGTCGAGTGCCGCTGATACCGCACAACACTTGTCACGTTTTAAGTATGACCTGAAAAAAGATACCCTATTATGGTCTACCGAGCAGGTACTACTCACTGTTCCTGTAAAACGGACTGATTGCTGCCACACGGGAGGTTCGGTTGCCTGGGATGCCAAAGGGAATCTTTTCCTTTCCACCGGTGATGATACCAACCCTTTCCAGTCTGATGGCTACGGCCCCATGGATGGACAGGTTGGTAGAGCTGGATTTGACGCCCGCGCTTCTTCCTCCAATACCAACGACCTACGGGGCAAGATTCTGCGGATTACCCCTCGGGCTGATAGTGGCTATGATATTCCAGCGGGAAATCTTTTCCCAAAGGGGAATCCTAAGGCTCGGGCAGAAATATACGTAATGGGTAATCGTAACCCTTACCGTATTTCGGTGGATCAGCGTACTGGCTACCTCTATTGGGGCGAAGTTGGACCTGACGCCGGTGATAACCGCGAAGGCAGAGGCTCACGGGGTTACGATGAGGTTAATCAGGCGCGTGAGGCTGGCTACTTTGGCTGGCCCCTATTTGTGGCGGACAACCGTGCCTACAATCAGTACGACTTTGCCGCTAAAACTTCAGGAACAAAATTTGACCCGTCAAAACCCATTAATGACTCCCCCCACAACACGGGTCTGCGCGAACTACCTTCCGCTCAGAAAGCCTTTATATACTACCCCTACGCCAACTCGCCAGAATTTGGTGAGATTGTAGGCAAGGGTGGCCGTAATGCCATGGGAGGCCCCGTATACTACTACGATGACTACGCCGACTCTAAGGTTAAGTTTCCAAAGTACTACGATGGTAAATTCTTTGCCTACGACTGGATTCGTGGCTGGATTAATCCGGTAACGATGGCTTCCAACGGAGATTTTATCTCCATGGAACGCTTCATGCCAACCGCTACTTTTAACCACCCCATGGATATGCAATTTGCCAAAGATGGCTCTTTATATATGTTGGAATACGGTAGCAACTGGTTTGCTCAGAACGACGAAGCACGGTTATCACATATCACCTACAACGCCGGAAACCGCGCACCAGTGGCGGTAGTGGCATCCGATAAAACCGTAGGAGCCGTTCCCCTAAAAGTGGCTTTCAGCTCCAAGGGCTCGCTTGACTACGATGGTGACGCTATTAAGTACGAGTGGAATTTTGGCAATGGTCTGCCCAAGAGTACCGTTGCTAACCCAACTTTCACCTACGCCAAGCCCGGAGAATATACCGCAACCCTCAAAATTACCGATGCAAAAGGCAACACTGCCACGTCGCAAGTTGGTATTAAAGCAGGTAACGCAGTTCCTAAGGTTGATATCGCACTAAAAGGCAATCAATCATTTTTCTGGGATAAAAAACCAGTGGCTTACGAAGTGAAGATAAACGACAAAGAAGATGGAAACCTCGCCAAAGGCATTGAAGCATCGGACGTGCTATTGACGATCAACTATCTGGAAGGCTTTGACAAAACCATGATCGCGCAAGGACACCAAGCAAACACTGGCTTCGCCACCGGTAAGCGGTTGATCGAACTTAGCGACTGTAAGGCTTGCCACAGCGTGGACAAAAAATCAATCGGACCCACTTACATCGAAATAGCTAGGAAGTACGAGAAAGAGCGTAATGCGGTAAAAACTTTGGCCGAGAAAGTGATTAAAGGTGGTGGTGGTGTATGGGGAGAGCAAGCCATGGCCGCCCACCCACAATTGAAGCAGGATGAAGCCGAAGACATGGTCAAATACATCCTTTCATTAAATAGCAAGAAGCAGGTGAAAAGTGAAGCACTATCTGGTTCGTATGTAGCAGAAACTAAGGCCAAAGACGGTTCTTATGTTTTTACCGCCAGCTATATTGATAAGGGGAATGGAGTAATTGGTCCCTTATCGGGTACCAAGAGCATTGCACTCCGGCCCGCAAAAATGAGGGCTATGAACTTTGACTCTGGAAAAGACTACACGAAAAACAAGCTTCCTATGGGCTCAGAGGTAGTTGTAGGTACTACTGATGGCGGATACGTAGCGTATGAAAACCTAGATCTGACTGGTATCAGTAAGATTAAAGCTACCGTGTTTACTGCCAAAAGTATGACCGTCGGTGGAACCCTCGAAGTAAGGGTAGACTCCCCTACTGGACCCAAAATAGGTACCGTGGAGATTGGTGAAGAAACAATGGGCGAAGTTGATATCCCAATTCAAATTCCGGCCGATCGTCGTCAGCGTAATCTTTACCTGGTATTCAAAAAGACTGATGCCAAAGGTAAACCACTCTTCTATATTGATACATTGGAGTTTGTCAACGGAGCGATGTAAGTATCGTTCTTAGCCAAACAAAAAGCGGTCGTGGGACAAACTCCACGACCGCTTTTTGTTTGGCCTATTTATTGACTTTCTGATACACCAGAAAATGCTGAATGGGCAAAAAATCACCTTTATGTACTAATTTAAAGCCATTTGCTTCCAGTTCTTTCGTGGCCTGAGCAACACTCAATTTATGCAATTTCTTGATCGGGATCGATGGATCTTCGGCTCTATATTCTAGGAGGAGTATCTTTCCGTCGGGTTTTAATGAGGTACGGATAGCCTGCAACATCTCATGCGGGTATTCCAGTTCGTGGTACACGTCTACCATGATCGCCAGATCTACCGAGTTCTCTGGCAGATTAGGTGATGAAGCAGTACCCTTGACTACTTCCACATTCTTCAAGCCCAGATCGGCGGCTTTCTTCCGAAGGTATTGCACCGACTCATCCTGAACGTCTACGGCATACACTTTCCCATTAGATACTTTATTGGCGATCTGAAAGGTGTAGTAGCCAGTACCGGCACCAATATCAGCGACTACACTTTCGGATGTAATAGGTAGTCTCCTGATGGCCAAGGCCGTGTTCTCCTCCTCTTGTCGCTCATCCCGTTCCAGCCAACTGGCACCAGCAAAGCCCATCACGTGGGCAATTTCTCGGCCAAAATAGGTTTTCCCAATACCATCATAGGAGGCAGTTATTTGTCCGTAAACGGCTTTTTCGGAAACTACCTCCGCACTTTTCTTTTGGGAGGAAGAGGGCGTAGAGAAAGCTACTAGTAATGGTAACAACAGAATCGAATAAAGTAGGCTATGTTTCATTTTGTCAAGGTTTCGTTAGGTCGTCAACGGATAATTCTATTATTCTAACCTTTTTATAATCATGAGTGTTTCCTGACGAGAGTACAACACGAAAAAAGGAACCGTACCCGTGGCACAATCCCTTACAAAGTTCTTTACTTAAAATATCTATCGGGTTAAACGATAAATCAGAAGTGCCGACCGCTGAGTTAGTGCGGGATACACCTTCAAGTTGATAGTTTCACCGGGAGCGTGCGCACCGGTACCCGAAGCACCTAACCCATCAAGGCAATCTACGTATTCTGCGATGTAGGAAATATCACCCGCCCCGCGTGAGCCGGGATCGCCAGCCTTTACCGCTCCTAGTCCCATGTCAAGGCTTACCTGATTCAGGACACTCAGTACCTTCGCATTACCTGCCTTGGGTTCCATGCCGGGTATTCCGTCACTAAACTCGATCTCAGCAGAAGTACCATCCAAGTTTCGAGCCACAATCTCCCGCATTTTAGCGCGGGCCGCCTCTTTTTGTCCTTCGGTCAAAAAGCGTAAATCACCCGTTACAATCGTCTTTTGCGCCACAATGTTGGTTTTTCCGACACTTTCTCCTTTGGCCTGTTTGGGGTCATAGTTCACTTCGGTTCCCCCTACCATCACTCCGGGATTAAATGTTAGGTACTTCTCTTGGCTCAGTGTCTCCCTGAATTCATTCAAAATCCGGGCGGCTTCGTAGATAGAACCGTAACCCGCATTTTTTCCGAATACACCGGATGAATGGCCGGTTTTTCCGTAGGTAGTCAACAGCCAGCCACTCGCTCCCCGGCGGGCTGTTGCGGCAATATTAAAACTTTGGGCAGTTTCGTAAGCCAAGGCAATCTCAGTCATTTTTGCCCGCTCGATAAAATCTTTTCGACTAACCGAAGTTGGTTTACCTGAGCTTTCCTCATCCCCAGTGAAGTAAACGGTAATGGAGGTATTATCCAGCAGCCCTTGTGCGTGCAAGGCTTTCAGAGCAGCCACAATCATGACGTCTCCCCCTTTCATATCGTTGGCACCTTGCCCGGTGGCGGTGCTATCATTGATCATGGTGAAGGGTGTAAACGGCATAGACTTTTCAAATACCGTATCGAGGTGACCAATCAGAAAGAGCTTCTTTCCTTTGGTACCTTTACGAGTAGCCACAAAATGTCCGGCCCGGTTAAGATCGTCAGGTAAGGACACCCATTCGGTAGTAAAGCCCATAGCATCAAACTCACGTTTGAATACATCGCCCACTTGCCGTACGCCAGCAAGGTTGAGCGTACCGCTGTTGATATTGACTACTTCTTTAAGCAGTTCCATCGTTTGGGGCATATCAGCTGCCACTTTCGCTACTATCGCTTTTTCGGGCGCTTTGAGTGTCTGGGCAAAAGAAGTCGAGGCAGCTAGTGCAAAAAGAAGGAGTACTTGTTTTTTCATAGGGTCTATTAATTGTAGTAATGAATGTTCCATGATAATAGCCTGCAAACTAGGCATACAAAAGCAAAAACCACTAAACTAGTGGTGAGAAAGGCAAAAAAGAAAGCGTTGTTAAAGTTGGTAAGTGTACTTGTTTTTTACACAAACCCCTCAATGCCCAGCCCAAACAACGCAAAGTCATACTTTACAGGATCATTTGGGTCCAGTTCACGCAGTGAGTCGGTGAGTTCGACAGCCGTTTGCCAATCCGTTTTGGGTCGTTGGATCAGTCCTAAATATCGCGCTACCCGATCTACGTGCACATCACAGGGCGCTACCAACTGATCAGGACGAATACGATTCCAGACACCAAAGTCTACCCCTTTGTCATCCTGACGGACCATCCAACGTAAAAACATATTCAACCGCTTACACGACGACTTCCGAAGTGGTGTTGCGACATGCTTACTGGTTCGGGACGGGAAGTCTTCTAAACCACAAAATACTTTATTAAACGAGATCAGGCTTTGTTCTATCGTAGTGCAGGCTGATTGATTGGGTACCAAAAAGGCATCTTCGAGGGAATCGTGCCGCTGGTAGAACTGCTGGAAATAGTGAAGAAAATAGAGGGTATCGGTGGCATTAAAAGTCCGGTGCTTGAAGGCCAGAAAGCGCTTCAAATCCCCTTCTTGGTGATTAATGATAAAGTCGTGGGGAACATGGTCCATCAAAGTATCCAATTCGAGACACTTATTAATGATCGTTTTACGCTGCCCCCAAGCGAGGATTGAAGCCCAGAAGCCCATAATTTCAATATCCTGCTTTCTAGTGTACCGATGAGGGATACTAATGGGATCATGCAGAATAAAATCAGGACGATTGTACTGCTCGTATTTCTGTTCGAGCAGCTCTGAAACGTAGGCGGAAACGGGATTATTTACGGACAATTTTACTGAGTAGGTAAGCCAGTCCTTGTGAGATTCCGGAGAAGATCATCACAATACTGGAAAATATAAAAGTAAAAACCGCTATGAAAGGGTACATCAGCGTAAATGCGACGCTCCACAATTTATAACCGGTCGTTTTTTTTAGTTCAGCGCGTTCTTCTTCGCGGCGGGATTTGAATTCGGGGGAGTGCTTCATATACTATTAGTTGGTCGAGATATAACTTATCTCGGCTCTAAAACGACGAGCGGTAGGAGAAAGTTTCTCAAAAGCACGGGCCGAAAGCTTGATCACGATGTCATCATTCACGCTGGTGTTAGGAATCCGACCGATCACTTTTACCCAAATCATCTCCTGATTAAATTCATTTTTGACCTGAACCAAGGTCCCTACCGATGCTGAACGGTGTAGTGCCAGGTACTTACTTGAACTTTCAGCAGTTTCAATCATTTCGGCCAGACCGGTTTCTCTAAAACGCTTTCCTGCTGCATTTTTAGAAGGAATAGTGGTACTTGCGCTGGCAGTAGTTTTTGGCATGCTCCGGATGGTATCGCGGATGGGTTCACTGTCTCCGTTTGTATTTCGTTCCAGGTATAATTTTTCCGAAACTATTAGTTCTTCCCCTATCTTTACATTATCAGAAGTCATCTTATTCCATTTACGGATATCCGCCATCAGAACGGCATATTTAACCGCAACGCTGTAAAGAGTTTGTCCTGCCTCTACCATGTGCAGGTCCGCGCCTGACGGGGCAGTTGAAACCGTTACACTTTCCGCAGGAACCACTTTCTTTTCTTCTTTCTTCTTGCGCTCCTCTTTGGATGGGCTAGCCTTGGCGGTAGTTACTCCGGTGAACGGGACCTTGATAACCTGATCCAAACGAAGCTGATCATTAATGCCCGGATTAGCATCGAGTATGGCTCTAATACTGGTTTTGTACTGACGCATCACAGCGTACATTGTCTGCCCCTTAGTAACCTTATGTAGAATAAAAATCTTACCATTCTCAGTTACTCTACCGACCGAATCCATACGCGCCAGTGAGTCCGCCTTAGTCGGAGAGATGATCAAGCCAACACACATAAAAAACACAATGCAACCTAGATACTTCATTCTTGTGGCCTTAATTTAAAACTAATCAATTCATTATTATTTCGAAGGCACAGTAAAAGACCTGCTTTTAGTAAAATTGTGTCTCGTCCTATCCCTTGTCGGTTTTCACTTAAAGTTTCGTGGTACACAACTTCTTTTCGATCATTAATGATCAATAGCCGTTGCGCCACTTTTCCCTCTTGGTAAAGATAGTAAGAAAACGCTATATAAGGATTTGATTCCACATAATCAACTGCCCTCCAATCATGCTTCCCCACAAGTTTCCCCATAAAAGTGGTCACCTGATCAAAGTATGTATCTCCGGGTAAATACCTAATCGGTGAAGTACTGGATACCTTCTCAGAAACCATGGCAGGATCATTTACAGCCTGCTCAACGAGTAGTCCACTTTCGGGATCGGCCAGGTGGTAAGCTACTCCTTCACCATGTTTCTTAGCTACGAGTAGAGCTTTTTTTTCGGAAGCCTCACGAACCAAGACTACCCCTGGAAGTGCCCATTTCAACTGGCCATCCCCGGCAGAAACAGCCAAAAGATCAGTCGGCTCGGGAATATCCGGATAGCGGTAATTGTGAAGGTACAGGTTACCACCATAAAAGGCGGTAAGGGTTGTCCACCAATCAGTGGCTTCGGGGGTGGTATGCCAACAAATTGAAGATTGATCTAAATCGAGTAAGGCCCAAGAAACTGTTTTTGTGTTAGGATCGCGCAATTCGATTGCCCACAAGTTACTAGTAGGCGAGGGATGCGGCAGAATACGCCATACGGACTGAGAAAAAGCGAAGGTGATTGGGATTTCTAGAGACGAAAGCACAAGTATTAAAATTGATTCAGCTATTTTTAGAACAATATTGACCAAAACTTAATTCAAATAGAAAGTCCTGTGCAAATAGTTGGAATAATTCCTGCCCGCTACGCTTCTACCCGCTTTCCCGCCAAAGCTTTGGCTGAGATTGACGGCATAAGTATGATTCGACGTGTCTACGTGCAAGCCTCTCAGTCTTCCCGCTTATCACAGGTTGTAGTCGCTACGGACGATTCCAGGATCTTTGACCACGTTCAGGCGTTTGGCGGAAAGGTGGTGATGACTTCACCTAATCACCAAAGCGGTACTGACCGCTGCTTTGAAGCACTGCAATACCTCGAAGGTATTTATGATTACGTCATTAATATTCAAGGGGATGAGCCCTTTATCCAACCTACCCAAATCAATCGGCTGGCCTCGGTTCTGAACGGAGATACCCAACTTGCTACTCTGGTAAAGGAGATAGAAGACGAGGAAACACTTTTTAACCCTAACTCCCCTAAGGTACTACTCAGTGCAAGTCATAAAGTACTTTATTTTAGCCGCCACCCTATTCCTTTCATGCGTGGAGTGGATCCTTCGGCGTGGTTTCATGAGCATACCTATTATAAGCATATTGGTATTTATGCCTACCGTACTGATATCCTCGCCCAGATCACGCAACTACCCGTTTCTTCCCTTGAAAAAGCCGAGGCTTTGGAGCAGCTTCGCTGGCTCGAAAACGATTATTCTATTCGGGCAGTTATTACTCCCGACGACTCGCACGGTATCGATACCCCCGAAGATATGGAACGGGTGGCACGAAAATTTCTGGCTTAATTATCGGTAATGTTATCCGGAACTCTATGCACGAAAATACGAGAGCGTAAAATTCATCGTTAAGGATAGACCACTAGGTAAATCATACCTTCTACTACCAACTTTTAATAAGCAAACTATGCAATACAACATACTCTGGGCCGACGATGAAATTGATTTATTGAAGCCCCACATCATGTTTTTGACCAACAAAGGCTATAACGTCACTCCGGTAAACAGTGGCTCAGACGCACTCGATAAAGTAGAAAGTGAGCGCTTCGATATTGTATTTCTGGATGAAATGATGCCCGGCATGACGGGCCTGGAAACCTTGGCCCAAATAAAGCAAATGCACCCCTCGCTTCCGGTAGTCATGATTACCAAGAGCGAAGAGGAACATATTATGGAAGACGCCATTGGCTCAAAAATAGCCGATTACCTCATTAAACCACTGAATCCTAATCAGATTCTGCTTTCGGTAAAGAAGATTCTTGACAACAAACGCCTAGTCACCGAAAAGACGACGCTTAGCTATCAGCAGCAATTCAGAAACCTCGCCATGCAGTATCAGGACCGAATTGGTCATGGAGAGTGGGCAGAAATTTATAAAAAACTAATTTATTGGGAGCTGGAACTCGAAAGTTCACAGGATCAGGGTATGGCGGAAGTATTTAGCATGCAAAAGAGTGATGCTAACGCTAACTTTACCAAATTTATCGAAGAAGAATACGAAGATTGGCTAAATGATCCTCGCGCCAACCGCCCGGTACTTTCGCACCAATTGATGAAGCAAAAAGTATTTCCTCATCTGAAAGGAAGTAGCGAACCCCTTTTCTTTTTGCTCATCGATAATTTCCGATACGATCAATGGAAAATGATTCAGTCGATCATGCAGGAGTACTTTACGATCGAGGAGGAATCCTCTTACTATTCGATTTTACCTACTACCACCGGCTATGCACGTAATGCTATATTTGCAGGTATGATGCCAAGTGAAATTGAGCGTAAATTTCCACAGTGGTGGGTAAGTGACGAAAATACACCGGAGGGTGAAGAAGGGTTGAATAAGCATGAACACGAGCTACTCCAAAAGCAGCTTGATTGGAATCGTCTCAACATAAAGTTTTCCTACCATAAGATTCTGAACGCCAATCAGGGCAAGTCTTTGGTCGATAATTTCAATAACTTGATGAGTAATCAACTCAATGTTGTGGTGTACAACTTTGTGGATATGCTCTCCCATGCCCGCACGGATGTCCAGATGATCAAGGAGCTTGCTCCCGACGAGGCAGCCTACCGATCCATCACAAAATCATGGTTTCAGCATTCACCGTTACTAGACTTTATCCGAAAGGTTGCTGAAAAGAAGGGACGACTGATACTGACTACTGACCATGGAATGATTCGAGTACAGAAGCCCGTCAAGATTATCGGGTACCGGGAAACTAACACTAATTTACGGTACAAACACGGTAAGAACCTGGTGTTTGATGACAACCACCTGTTGGTTTGCCGTAAACCTGAGCGCTTTTTCTTACCAAAGCCCCACGTATCGACCTCCTACGTATTCACGAAGGAAGATTATTTCTTTGCCTACCCTAATAACTATAATCAATATGTCAATCTGTATCGCGATACCTTCCAGCACGGTGGGGTATCCATGGAAGAAATGATTATTCCATTCATTGACATGAAAGCGAAATAGGCTGTAGGCTTTCTCACATGACACAACGAAATGGGGCCGATTCTTAGCAGAATCGGCCCCATTTTAAATATAATTGTTACCCTTAGCGATAACTCACTTCCCCAACCTTACCGTTTTCACAACGGATAATCCGTGCGGGGTAGTTTTGAAGAAGGTCGTAGTTATGGGTTGCCATCAAAACAGCCGTTCCGGCGTTGTTGATAGTTTTAAAGACTTGCATAATTTGATCACTCACCTCCGGGTCAAGATTTCCGGTTGGCTCATCAGCAATCAAAATTTGCGGTTCGTTCAACATCGCCCGGGCAATCACCACCCTTTGCTGCTCGCCACCTGATAGCTGATGGGGAAATTTTTTCTGAGAAGTACCTAATCCGACCTGCATCAAGACCTCCGAAATCCGATTCGCAATTATGGCCTTATCCTGCCAACCTGTTGCACGTAGCACAAACGTAAGGTTATCTTCCACCGAGCGATCAATTAATAGCTGAAAATCCTGGAAAACAATACCTACCCGACGGCGAAGAAAAGGGACATCAGTTCGTTTTATTTTATGCAACTCAAAACCTGCTACTTTTGCCGAGCCAGTATGTAGCCACAAGTCAGCGTAAAGAGTCTTCAGCAGAGAAGATTTACCGCTGCCGGTGCGACCAATCAAAAACACAAACTCTCCCTTGCTGACGTGGAAATTCACATCGGCTAAAATCGGCTTATCACCCTGAAAAATATCAGCGCTTTCAAGTACCACAACAGGTTCTGCGGAAATTTCCATTTCTTAATCAAACAGAAGATAAGGGTTTATACCAACTCAGAAAATTACTAATTTCCTTTCTGGTAGTCTGCTAGGAATTTTTCCAAGCCTATGTCCGTAAGTGGGTGCTTTAACAATGCTAGTATCGCACTTAAAGGGCCCGTCATGACATCGGCACCGATTTCGGCACATTGCATGATGTGCATCGGGTGACGTATTGATGCAGCCAAAACCTGGGTTTCGTAGCCGTAGTTACGGTAAATGGTTACGATCTGCTCGATGAGCGCAACCCCATCGGTAGAGATATCATCCAAACGACCAATGAAAGGCGAAACGTAAGTGGCGCCCGCTTTGGCTGCTAGTAGAGCTTGTCCGGCCGAAAACACTAATGTGCAGTTGGTTCGGATTCCTTTGTTTGAGAAATATTTAAGGGCTTTGACCCCGTCCTTTATTATCGGAATTTTCACCACAATTTTATCGTCAATCTCGATCAGTTCTTCTCCTTCACGAATCATGCCTTCAAAATCAATAGAGATGACTTCCGCGCTAACATCGCCTTCAACGATATCACAAATCGCTTTGTAATGCCTCATAATATTGTCCTTGCCAGTAATGCCCTCTTTGGCCATTAGAGAAGGATTGGTAGTTACACCATCGAGAACTCCCAACGACTGGGCCTCCTTGATCTCAGCCAAATTGGCTGTGTCTATAAAGAATTTCATGCTAAAAAGAGATTTGGTTTTGAAAACAAAGGCAAAAATAGAGAAAGCAAAAGGAATCCGAAAGGATGGGAAGAACTGTTCCTCGAAAAGGAACAAAAAAAGGCAAACCGAGAATCTCACTGCTACGACTACCTACCCTTGCTTCTGTCAAGACCTGGGGGATTCAGCAGGAGCTAGTAGTTCCGATTTGCCTGTGCAAAGATAAGCACAATTTCTTTACAAAAAGAAAACATTCTCATTGCTTTCTAGCGTACTTTTGCGCCAATCAACTAAAAATGAGCAATGATTCGCCTATTATTATTTTTACCTTTTGCCTTTTTTATCATCTCCTGTTCCCAATCATCCGATGCCTTTCTAAATAAAGGTAAAAGTTTGCTGAAAGAAGGAAAACTACGTGAAGGAATTGAATTTCTCAATAAGGCCATCGACAAAGACATCAAAAACGCCGAGGCCTTAAATTCGCGCGGGGTGGCTTATTTTGAATTGAAAGAATACCCAAACGCCCTCCTCGACTACAGACAGGCGATCCACCTCAACCCAGATCTATACCAGCCTTATTTCAATCGGGCCTTACTCTACACCTCACAAAATCGTCTGGATTCGGCCCTTGCCGACTACAATATAGCCGTTAACCTAGTACCTGATACCGCCGATGTGTACCTTAACCGTGGACAGGTCCATGCCCTAATGGAGCAAATTCCGCAAGCTATTTCGGATTTCGAAAAAGCGACTCAGTTAGACGAGGACAATATTCAGGCATGGTACAACCTTGGTAACACCTATTTCCGGGAAAAAGAGTTCGCCAAGGCGAGTCTTGCTTTTCGGAAAGCTACCCGCTACGACCCTAAATTTGGTAAAGCCTTTTATGGTTTGGGATTGTCTCAATGGGAAAGCGGCGAAAAAGAAATAGGCTGTCTAAGCCTCAAACAGGCGCAGAGGCTAGGTTTTACCGATGCAGGCAGTGCAATAGCCACCTATTGCGGTAAGTAATAGGGTAGTGTCTATAAAGGGTTGATCATGCAGCGACGGAGTCGCCATATGTTCCTGTTTTGAAATAGTGTTTGTTGATGTACATACCAATGACATTGTCATGAATTTGCTCGTTTTTAGAAAAACATATCGTCCTGCGACTC
>JBDNFP010000035.1:0-3205 GCA_041689775.1 Spirosomataceae bacterium | reverse complement strand
TTGGCTTTCAAGCCGAGGAAAACCCGCTGCTGGCGCTCGTCCAGTTGACTGTAATATCTGATTTCGTCTTCGCTGATCAATGTAAGTTAGTCGTGAGGTGAAAAGCAATTTTACCAAGTTATTTTTTAATCGTTACTAAGGCTATACAATAGGTGTATTCCGGTTTGGATTACTGGTGCTACGAATGTGGATGGTAGCTTCTACTCCATCCATCACGGGCATCTGTAAATCCATCAGAATGATATCATATGATTTTTCGTTGGCTTTATTAACGGCAAGTTGCCCATTATCAGCTATTTCAAAATCGATACTCCATTTTTTGAGGAGAGTCAATATGTATTTCTGGTTCATGAGGTTATCTTCCACCACCAGGATAGGGTGTTTGGCTAAAGACTTGTTATCCGACAGCATCTGAGCAGGCTGCCTTACGTCTGCTTTCACCGGTATAGCTTCATCCTTTGATACTAGATAGTCGAGTTTAAAGGTAAAGGTTGTCCCCTCACCCTCCTTGCTTATGACCGAAATGTCGCCGTTTTGAAGACGAATAAGTTCTTTTACGATGGCAAGGCCTAATCCAGTACCTTTGTGCTTTTGCTTTTGGGGATAATGTACTTGCTTAAACTTCTCGAATATTAATCCGAGGTTTCTTTCCGAAATACCAATATCGTAAACCTGAAACTCTACGGTGACCTCATTTCTCTGCTGCCGGGTTATCCGGGCACGGATACCGATCGCCCCTTCCTGCGTAAACTTATCGGCATTACTCAATAGATTCATCAATATTTGGTTGAGAAGTATCTCATCGCCAATGAGTGTGGGAGGAATCGTAGCGTCAATCGAGGCTTCTGCTCTGACCGGGCGTCTTTCCAGTTTAAGCTGGAAAGTTCGTTGATGGGTTCTGAGCACCCCTTTCAGATCGAAGGGTCGAGCTTTTATTTCGATGCGGCCCGCCTCGATTTTTGCCATATCGAGTAGGTCAGAAATCAGGGAAAGTAAGAAGTTAGCGGAAGTGTTTAAGATATCAATGTATTCCTTTTGCTCGGGATTTGGACGGGTATCGTAGAGTAAGCTCGACATCCCGATGATGGCGTTTAACGGAGTACGTATTTCGTGACTCATGTTGGCCAGAAATCCTTTTTCGGCCAATTGGGCATCCTCCGCAGTAATCTTAGCCTGGGCTAGCTCATCTTCCATGAGCTTACGGTGGGTAATATCGTAGTGAATGCCAATGGAGCCAAAGATTTCTTCTAAGTGGTTATAGATAGGCCCACCACTAATCAATACCCAAATGACCGACCCATCCTTTTTTAACATCGGTATCTCGTAGGTACTCGACTCCCCATACTTCCGTCGTGATTGATGTAGGGCCATGAGCTCCTGGTAATTGGGGGGGAGGAATACCCGGTTTGCCTTTTGGCCTATGAGCTCTTCGGCAGTATACCCCATCATCGTACAGAAGTAGTCGTATACCTTCACAATACGCTCATTGTCATCTACTTCTAAAATTCCCAGCTCCATGTTTTCCATGATGCCCCGGTACTTCTCTTCACTCCGGCGAATCAGTTCCTGGGTTTTGTACCGCTCCGTGATATCGTTGTACCGCCAAAGATGCCCGAGGTAGATATCTCCTGAATAGATAGGAATATAATCGCGTTCGAGATGTCGTCCGTCGGCCATTTCCAGATGCTCATCGACCGAACGATCTCTGTTTCTTAGAAGCTCCTCAATGCGGGACACAAATATTTCGGGATTTTTGAACAGGTCTTTTAATTGTTCAGCCGATTGAGAGCAGTCGGTTCCAACAAGACTATCGGGGGGTGCCGATACGTGAAATAAATCACAAAACGTTTGGTTTACCAGGGCAATCTGCCGTTGTTCGTTTTCAACCAGTATCCCAGCGTGTAAGTTGGTAATAAGGGTAGATAACCTTAGCTGAGTGGTAGCAAGGTCTTCCTCGATTTTTCTCCGGATAGTACTGTCGCGCGCTACCGCTACGAACTCGATAGGGCTTCCATCCGGTGAAAAGAGTATTTGAACATTTTGGTCAATCCAGATTATTTTCCCCGACTTGGTCACCGCCTGAAACTCCATGTAGGAGCGCTCCTTCTTATCCGCGAGTACTTGCCTGTAAAATTCAATCACCTCTTGTTGACACTTAGGGTGGACGAACTTTGTAAAGGGTATACCAATGATTTCTTCCATGGTATACTCAAACTTTTCAATTCCGATGGGATTCACGTAAGTTAAAAGCCCATCGTTATCGGCGCGGAAAAGGATATCTACGGCCGACTCAACTATTCGTTGATAGCGGACTTCGGTTTCTTGCAGGGCTTTGGTACGGATCTCTACTTCGTGTTCCAGCGACTCATTGAGTTTTCTTAGTTTTTCATTGGCCTCATAGAGTTCAGACGCCTTTCTTTCCAGGATACCTTCGGCGCTTTTCCGGGCTTGTTTTTCCCGTAGCCACCTACGTTTCCATATTTCATCTGGCGAATCGGACATTCTTTTATCTGGTTAAATCAAATTTTATTATCTGTCCATCCCCGGATAGGTCTGTCATTATAATTTCGGAGGAGTCGTGGTAATGATGAAGGCTAGCCTCAATCAGGCCCAGAGCAAGGTGTCCCATTCTACGCTCTGAGTGGTACTCGATAGACATGGCCTTTGTACCGGTCCGGTGTATCACAAAAGAGGGCAGCTCAGCGTCGGGGTAGAGTTTCAAAACCTCCACGTGAATATGATTTTCGATGGAAGATAAGAACTCAAAAGCATCATGTGTGGACGAAAAAAACTGACTGTATGTTTTAAGAAAATAGTGGAATATATAGCTACCAAACGCATGCAGAAGCTCATTTGGATCCGATCCGGTTCGTTTGCTTAGGTTACCGAGTAGCGTAGCCATTTCCTGAAAACTGTAAGTACCCACGGCGGTGTATGCCCCGCCTGATTCCAACGTAGATTCCATCAATAGCTGATCCACCATTTCATAGCCAAACTTTTGTTCAACCATATCAAGAAACTCTGTAAAAATAATTCCTTTCATAAGTAGGGGGGGGGGTATTCAATAGAATTTATTTGGATAAATTATTTAAAATAACATGCCCGCCGGCGAACTTTACGGCATGAACTACGAAGATCAGAAAAAACACGAGAGCAAATTCCTGTCGCTGACCAGCCTGACAGTGGTCGAATTCGAGTACCTGCT
>JBDNFP010000034.1:0-2923 GCA_041689775.1 Spirosomataceae bacterium | reverse complement strand
GCTTAGTGTGCATATGTTGCCCAAGCCAATTTGGTTATGGTATTTGCACCATTCATTGGTGCAGTATTGTAGCAGTTTGTATTTGTCAAAGTCAAGATCCATGGCACAAAGTTACGAATCATAAATTATATACCCAGTACCAAGTATCGAAATTACCAATTATTCATCACTCACTCACACACATCTCCTGAACTTTCCTCTCCACGGCTACATCAAATGCCTGTCTCTGCTCCACGGTTTTGTAGTGGATTTCAAATAGGCTATCCATGGTACGGGTGAGCCGGACAGCCACTTCGCCAGTGCGCAAAGTGAGCCGCTGCCTGATGGAATCTTCTTCTTGCTTTTGAAGATCAGTAAGCGGAATATCGAGCTTCGCGAGCGAATCATTGCGGAAACGCAGCACATTGGCTACTTCAAACCGCTTATTTTTCAGTTGCTGGGCCTCACATCGCAAATCAGCCATGAGGGCCACATCGGTTTCCTGCACTGCGTTAGTATCCGTACAGCCAAGTAATGATACTACCCCAACAGCCAGCAATAGACTTCTTTTCAAGATTCGTAGCGTACTCATTACTTCACATTTTTGGGCCAGTTGATCAGTTTGATTACGTTGTTGCCTATCCCACGCCCCATTTGCAGACCTAGTTGGTTATCCATATCATAGTGAATACCTCCGTACAGCCGGGAGTCCCCGCATTCTTCGGAGACCTGCATAAAGCTATCAAATTTTCGCGTCCCGAAGCCATGTTGCAACTGTGACCGGTCGGTAAACGAATATTTGCCATCCCCGTTGGTAAATAACTTGGTAAATACCCGCTCGCCAACCGCAGCTTCGGTAGCGTGGCCCGAGGTATAAGCAGGAAAGGGTGGAGTACCAATTACGGTTTTAAAATTGACGTCAATGTACTTCTGAATATAGCTAACCGGGCGAATGAGGTTATAGTCGTACTTTACTTTCCAGCAAGTAATGAAAGCGTCGTTCTCCGCAATAGCCAGCATGGCATACCCTACCGCCGATTTTTCGAGGGTAGCCTCGGTTTCTTCCAATAGTTGCGACATGATATTGAACGTATGCCCGGTAGGTGTACAGGTTGAAAACGGATCATCGGCCCAGAAACGAGCAATTTCCTGCTCTTCGGGTTTCGCCCGTTTTACGACATCGTATACCTGTAAAGCCGCTTTGTAGAAATTTGAATTAGGGTTAACCGAAAAATCAATCGGCTTCGGTGGGAGTGCAAACTCCATATTAGCGGTTAGTAAAGGGCGGCAGCTCTTCCAGCCAGGGCTCAGAGGTGTTTGGTTTTTAGCGTCCGTCGGTATCCATTTGTCGATACCCTTCACGGGGGTAAATGGTTTTGAAAAGGGATTAAGGTACGATTCGTGCCCGCCGTCGGTTTTAGAGTATTCAAAAACGGCTTCGGCAATGGCTTTGCCTAGTTCAACCGACAAATCAGCCACGGCCTTACTTGCCGCGTCCGGCCTGAGCGCTTTGAAGTTCTCTTCCTCTTTTTGGTTGATGATGGTAAGATTATCCTTGCTCAGGTTTTTGTCAAACATCAGACGCATGATATCGGCCACAGCTGCATTGGCCACAATTCCCCAGTGATATTGGATACTCACGGCGTCGGCCCGGGGCATAGTAGAGGGGTTAAAAGCATTGATCTGCCCCGCCAATGAACGGGCTTCGGGAATACCACGGTAGACCGATTCGTAAGCCGCTATACCCGTATACGCAAACACGCGGGCAGCCTGCGGTGGAAAAAATCCGGGCGTATCTTTTACTAATCTACATTCCAATTTAAACCAGTCGTGCAGAAAATCAGCCGAATAATTGGAGGTAATGTTGGCCTGAGTAGGCGTATTTGGAACTATTTCCCCTACATCGGTACAGCCCGATACCATGAGTATGGTTAGCAGAAAGTAAATAATTTTTTTCATGAGTCAAGGTTAGAATTCAAAAGATATTGACTTTAAAAGTCTCAAAAATAGTGCCAAAAAGCACCTTTTTTGGGTTCTACATGCACCGGTTAAACTGCGAAAGACCCTTAATTTAACACCTCGTGTAATACTTCGAGGGACTTTATTTCTCCCAGGGAGTCTAGGTGTATTTTGTAAAAAAACAGGAGCATATTCAGCAGTGATAATCGCCGGGATTTATCAAGTACCACGGGGGTACCAAACGGCCCCGACAACCACGTTTGCAAGGCTACACTTTGTACCGAATCGGGGTTCGTAGGGTAGTGCTGCGTTCTTAGTTCGCTGGTAAAGTCTTCAACCGCTTCCATCCCAAACCCCAGAAAGAACGCCAATTGCGTGAGGGTATGAAGATGAAAATTCTCGTAACCATTTTCGGCCCGATCAAGATACATCACGGCTCCTTCCAAAAACTCAAACAGGGCTGTATTTTCTTCTTCTTCGCGAAGGCACTTGATCAGTATTTCGGTCAAAAACAACCCCAGGCTCGATTTAACAATCTCATAGGGTAGCGTCCGAAACGGTATCCTACACCTTATTTCCGAAATCCGATGCAGCGTATCCACTTTGTTTTTGTGGTACACTACCAGATCCAACAGGGTCAGGGGTTGAAAAAGCGCAATGCGGTTTGACTTGGAGCGACTACTCCTAACCCCGTTCACGATATAGCTCTGAATACCAAAGGCCTCCGTGTAAATTTTAGCAATAATGGACGACTCGCGGTAGCGAATATAACTCAACGCAATACCCCGGGTTTTGTAAAGCATTTGATTTTTGTTTTGTACCGTAATCTATCCTAACAAAGATAAGTGAACTACCCACCCACGCCAGAGGCGATGGGATGGGCTTCGGGTTTCATAGAGTGTGCTTTGTTACCAAAGTCTGATTTCCTCTCCACCTTTGTAATCGCCAGTTCCTGACGATATATTTTTAATCCTTCATTTAAAAT
>JBDNFP010000033.1:0-10225 GCA_041689775.1 Spirosomataceae bacterium | reverse complement strand
CTTAAACCTTTCAATTAGAGAATGGACTTGCAAGAATGGTCATAAATTAGACCGAGACTTAAACGCAGCAAAGAACATTTTAAATGAAGGATTAAAAATATATCGTCAGGAACTGGCGATTACAAAGGTGGAGAGGAAATTAGACTTTGGTAACAAAGCACACTCTATGAAACCCGAAGCCCATCCCATCGCCTCTGGCGTGGGTGGGTAGTTCACTGGTGGCTCTGTGTTATGCTGAAATGGGAAGTAGAGTAAGTACTTCGGGAGGTGCCTATGCCTACGTTGAGAAGGCATTTGGTCCTTACGTTGGGTCTCTTGCTAACACCGCATTCTGGTTTGGAACGGGTATCTTGGTAAGTGCGGCGCTTGTGAATGGGGTTGCCGAAATGATTTCGGTACCATTTCCGATTGTCAAAGAGCCTCTGCATCGCGCGCTAGTTTTTGCGATTCTGCTGGGTTTTGGAGCCTACATCAATATGCTGGGTGTAAAACGAGGGATGGTAGTTGTGAAGTCTATTACTCTGATAAAGCTACTTCCCTTGGTGCTGTTGGTAGTGGTAGGAGTGTGGCTGATCCCGGCGGAACACAAGATAATAGGCGGGTTTCCTACCTGGGATAAACTCGGGGAAGCTACCCTGTTGTTATTTTTTACTTTTACGGGTGGTGAAACATCACTGAATATCAGCAGTGAAATGAAAAAGCCACATCGAACTGCGCCACTTGGCCTGATGATCGGGGTGGTGTTTTTAATTGCGTTTTTTTGCCTGATTCAGATTGTTGCTCAGGGTATATTGGGGCCTGACCTGATCAATCATAAAGAAGCGCCCTTGGCTGCGGCAGCCGAGGATATTATTGGTTCCTGGGGAAGTCCGTTGTTTATTTTTGCGGCCCTTGTGTCTATCCTGGGTACACTTTACTCTATCCTATTGGTGTTCCCAAGGGTACTTTTTGCGGGAGCAAATGACGGGATATTACCCAGGTTTCTCACCAAAATTCACCCTCGCTACGGTACTCCCTATTGGTCTATCATTGTCTTTGCCGTCATTGCTTTCGTTATAGCAGTATCGGGTAGTTTTCGACAATTAATTGTCTACGCAACAGCAGCTATTTTATTGATGCACTTGGGCGTGGCTTTGGCGGTTATTAGGTTCAGGATTTGGGAAGATCCCGCAATCCCGGTTAGTTTCAAAATCCCGGGTGGGCTTTTTGTTCCAGTACTAACTTTGGTGATCATTTTGTGGTTTTTATCGCAGTCAAAATCGACCGAACTTATTGGCATAGGCGTAGCACTAGTAGTATTATCGGTATTTTACTTTATTCGAAGAAAAGTACTATCCCATAAATCACCACTTCCATGGAAAGTATTTTCATCTTTTGCATGTTCGCTGTTCTGCCCGGACAAGCGCAGCCGGGCTTTTCTGTGAGTGAAACTACCGCCCGATTTTTAGGCACTCTGAATGCCCACGAGCTGGCCAAGACTCCCCCCGCCTTCGATGACTCGCTATGCTTTAAATGGACGAATCTACCCGTGGGACTAGTACCTCGCCCCGGTATTCAATATGGATCCTTGACCGATAAAAGCCGGATGGCATTCCATCGGGTGTTGTCGTCGGCATTGAGTTCGCAAGGGTACTTAAAAACTACCAGTATTATGTAGCTGGATGATATTGTGAATACACTATATCAGCAGGCTTTTGAAAAGGGGGATATTAACCAAGGTATGTTGAAACGCATGCAGGACCCCCAATGGCTGCATGGTAACTACTATATCTCCGTTTGGGGAAAGCCGGGTACTGTTGAGCCTTGTGGTCTGAATTTTGGCGGTCATCATATCGCCTTGAATTTGACTTGCCGAGGTAACCAAGTAGTCATGTCGCTCTGCTTTGTGGGTACTGACCCGGCTGAGGTAAAATCAGCTAAATACGCTGGATTACAGGCGTTAAGTAAGGAGGAAGACTTAATCAATTATCTCTCGGATAAGTAAAAATCAGTAGCAGTATTAAAGCAGGTAGTACCGAAAGATATTATCACATCTCCGCTTTTTCGATAAAATTATGCAGTCAGGTATTGATAAAATTCACTTTGCTTGGGTAGGTAGTTTCGAACCTGATAAGCCATACTACTACATCATCAATGGTTCCGATTTTTTTGTTGAAGATGACAACGTTGAATTCCAGAATGACGGGAATCATATCCACGCTATTTTGAGGGAGAAAGGAAACGATTTTTTGGCGGATCTCTTGGAGCAGCATTATCAGGAATCCAAGCACTGATTCAGTGGTGAGATAAGCGCCTGGGTTTTGGGCGACTTTTTGGGGTAGACACCAATCCAATCCAGTCATCTACCGGATAAGTGTATTTATTTTGCAACTTTTTGTCAGGTATTGGGTTGTAAATGTGCAATCTATAAACTCCAACCTCCGTGAAAAAAATTATAAATATCATAGTTCCATTCCTGTATCTCATTCCTGTATTTCTGGTGGTGTTGCATCAGACAGACTACCAGCCAATGCGGGCGCTTACACCGCCATACCTTTTCTACATAGTGATTGCGGGAGCGGGCTTCACGATTATAAGAAAGATCCTTAAAGAGGCGAACGAAGAGCAGCAGAACGACTAGTTTCGGCTTTTGGGCTCCTCCATTTTTGTTGGATAGTAGGAAATGGCACTTTTTATCTTTTCGATAAGAAATAGATTTGTTTATCATCTGATCTTGCCATGTCATTCGATCGCCGGAATTTTCTCAAAGCACTTTCGCTGGGGGCAGTTGCCCTTACCCCCACCGTTTCATCAGAAGCAGGGCGCTTAGATTTTACTGGTAGTAGCATACCCCTACTTAAACTGAGTTGTAATCTATACTCGTTCAATACCCCACTTCGAAATGGAGAAATGACGTTGGAAGAGGTTCTGCGTTTTTGCTCAGATATTGGCTTCGAGGCGGTTGACCCGACAGGATACTACTTTCCAGGGTATCCCTCTGTTCCTTCTGACGAATATGTCTACCAGATTAAGAAAAGATCCTTCCGACTAGGAATGGACATCAGCGGGACGGGTGTACGCACTGATTTTTCGGTAGCCGACCCGGCCAAACGGGCGGCTGATGTGGAGTTAGTACGGCAGTGGGTGGAGGTAGCGGCTAAGATGGATGCCCCCGTTCTACGCGTTTTTGCTGGAAAAGGGGTTCCCGAAGGCTATACTGAACGAAAAGCCATGGACTGGGCCGTTGAGGGCATCGAACAATGCGTCGAATTCGGGAAGAAACAAGGAGTGATGATCGTACTTCAAAACCATAACGAGCTCCTCAAAACGGTGGATCAGGTGTTGTACATCCGAAAAAAAATTCCCTCCGAGTGGTTGGGCATTAATCTGGACATCGGCAGCCTTCGTGCCGGTGATCCCTACGAAGAAATTGAAAAGCTGGCGCCCTATGCCTACACCTGGCAAATTAAGGAAAAGGTTTACCGTAAGGGAGTCGAAGAGAAGCCTGACCTTCCACGGCTAATGAAAATTATTAAGGACTCGGGATACCGAGGGTATATTCCCATCGAGACTTTGGAAGGTGATCCCAAAGTACAAGTACCTCGTTTCCTGGGGGAAGTACGGGCAGCGCTAAGGTAGTATTTTGATAAAAAATATTCATAATCAAAGAGCGGCTTACCTGATTTCAGGTAAGCCGCTCTTTGATTATATTAAGAATAACATCCACAACGTCCAGTCAACGAGGTGCTTACGCTGCACAAACTGATTAGCTTCGTCGAAGTTAGTTGCCTTCATATTCTTCCCGTCCCAAAGCAATTTCTTGCGTCCGGGGTAGTCAAATCCACGACCGTCGGCGCGGACTATTCGATGTTGATTCATGATACAAGTATATATACAAATTTGCATATATACTTGTACTGGAATTTATCAGCCATTAGCTATAAAAAACAGAACTGGTTCGCCCGTGGAGGGGAGTGATTTTTTTGGGAGGGAGAAAGAAGTAGCCTATGTTTGGGAACAACTTCTGAACGGAAATAACATCCTGTTGCCCTCGCCCCGGCGGGTTGGAAAGAGCTCCTTTTCCAAAAAGATGCTCGAAAAAGCCAAAACAGAAGGTTGGAAAGTAATTGAACTTAATCTGGAGCGGGCACATTCCGAACTGGAATTTATGGAGTTGTTGACCGGAGAGCTATGGAAACTAAACCGTTGGGAAAGAACAAAAGAAGCGTGGACTAATCTACTTGACTTACTTAGCTCGCTTAAATCAACCGTGAGCGTTGCTGGTGTGGAAGTAGGTGTGGAATGGCAAAGGAAGAAGTCCAACGCGTACCGCGAATTAGAAAAAGTACTTCCCCACGACCGGGACGTTTTAATTTTCTTTGATGAAGTAGCCGTTTTGCTTAATGGCATCTTGCTGGACAATGAGGGAGAGAAACGGCAAGTCGAAGAGCTGCTACACTGGCTCAGGAGCCTTCGCCAGGTATCGGGTACTAAAATTCGCTGGATATTTTGTAGTTCGGTGGGTATCGAAAACTTCACCAGTGGCCATCAACTCAGCAAAACGATCAACGACTTTACCTATTACGAACTCAAACCGTTTAGTGTCGATGCGTCTACACAAATGATCATGGAGTTGGAAAGGGGAGGAAGTATCTCTTTCACGGAGGAAATTAGAGCCAAAATGTTAGAAAAAATAAGGTATCTGTTACCCTACTTCATTCAGGTTTTGTTTGAAAAAATGAAAGGACTAATCCAATTGGAAGATGCACCCATTGACCACGCTCTGGTAGATAAAGCCCACGAAAGCATCACCGAAGGTGCCTACCTAAACACCTGGGACGAGCGTCTGAGTGAGTAATATGGCGAAAACAAGGAGGACGCCTATTGGCTACTCCGGCATATTTGCCAGGCAAAAGACGGGGCAACGCGGGGGAATCTATTCAATGTGTTATATCAGAAATATGCCGATACTGACCGCACGGATAGCATCTTAGCTACGTTGCTCAAAATGCTTCAGAACGACGGCTATCTTGCGGAAAACGACGCCCACTACCTATTCTGTTCTCCACTGATTCGGGATTTTTGGTTTAACCGATTTGTAAAATGAAGGAAGAAACTGCTTTTAAAACTACCCAAATCGGAATATTCAATCCCGGACGGCTGAGCGATACCGAAATTGAACGGGCCTTCATTACCCGGATCAAGTTATTTGAGTACTTATTACAAGGTATTGTCGCCGAGACCCCCGCTACTATCCCGCAGCATTATTTGGTAATTGGTCAGCGGGGTATGGGTAAATCTACTTTGTTGCATCGGATAGCCGTAGAACTCCGAAAAGAGCAGCACCGGAATAGTTTCATTCCGTTGACTTTCCCGGAGGAGCAATATAATGTGGATCGGCTGTCCAAGTTTTGGCTCAACTGCCTGGATGCGTTGGCCGATGCGCTCGACCGGGAAGGTAGCACCGACCAACTTGACCAATTGGATCAGGACATTGGCCGCTGGGCTGCTGTCGCCAAAGATAGCACCGCTATGGAGCTTTATGGAAACTTTGCCACATGGGTTAATCGTACAAAGCGTCGCCCGGTCCTGCTGGTAGATAATCTGGGCCTAATTTTTGACCGACTTTCCAAAGAAGAACAGCACCAACTCAGGGCCATCTTGATGGACAAAGGTGCGCCTATTTTGGTTGGGGCGAGTGCCAATACCCTCACCGATACGGTTGATTACGGAGCTCCTTTCTACGATGCCTTCCAAATTCAATACCTCAAAAAACTGACCTTCAAGGAAACGACGGAGGTACTGCGTAATCTGGCCGTGATTACTGATAACCCTGCTTTTGCCAATACTCTACAAGGAAACTTGGCCCGTTTACAAACCCTGTATCAGCTAACCGGTGGTACTCCCCGCACCATCGTGATGCTCTACCCACTCATCCGGGGAGGTTTTTCGCTGGAAGTACGGACCGATCTGGAAGGCCTCATGGACGTAATGACTCCTTTATACAAAGCCCGCTTTGAGGAACTCCCCGAGCAAATGCAGGTAATTCTCGATGCCGTAGCCTTGCATTGGGATCCCATTGCGCTGGATGATTTACGCCAAATTACCCAACTTGAAAACTCCCAACTTTCCCCCCAACTCAAGCGCCTCTACGAAGTAGGCTGGATCGAACGTTTGGATGCCTACCATAAAAAAGGGCAGGCCTACGAAATCAGTGAGCGGTTTTTCAATATCTGGTATTTGATGCGTCGCAGCAGCCGCCGACAGAAAAAAGAATTGTTGTGTTTGACGAAATTTCTTGTCGCGCTTTATGGAAAAGAACTAAATCAAATGGGCGAACGGGTGATGCAGCAAAATGCCACCCATCGCGATCACGTCAGTATGCAGTTGGCTATTGCGGATGGGGTCAAAGACCATGAACTTGCCCGGCAGCTGAGGGAGAAAAGCTATAAGGAATTGTTTGATTTGTCGAAGTCGGATGATTCTGTTTTGAAGGATTTTGATATTCCGGGAGAAGTGCTGAGTGGAAGAGAAGGAGAGTTGTTTAAAAGTGTGCAAGAATCATTTTCATCAAAAGCTTGGTCTGAAGCTTTGGCTAGTTGTGAGGAAATACTGAGACTTAATCCACAAAGTGCAGCTGCCTATTTTGTGAAGGGCGACTTGTATCAGGATCACTTGGGGCAGTATGACAAGGCAGAGGAGGCCTACCGCCGGGCCATCGAACGGAATGCAAGTTATGCCTATCCGTGGAATGGCTTGGGCAACCTGTATAAGTGCCGTTTGGGGCAGTATGACAAGGCAGAGGAGGCGTACTGCCGAGCCATAGAGTTGGACAAAACTTTTATTGCACCATGGAATGGTTTGGGTAACCTATACCAGGATCATTTGGAGAAATTTGAGGAGGCAGAAATAGTCTACCGCTATGTGATTGACCTAGAAAAAAAAAATATTTATCCAAAACTTAACTTGATATTCCTGTACAGGGATAAAATGGATCGTCTAAATGAAGCCAAAGTTCTATTCGAAGAACTTAGCGAGCCTAACGAAGCAGCAGACAGCTACTGGCTCAATGCTTCACTCTTTGCCTTATACGACAAAAATCAAGGCATTGCCGAAAAGCATCTGCTGCACGCCTTACAAACTACCGAGGGGGAACTACCCCCACATACTCAGGATGATTGGTGGCGTTTTGCAGCGGTAGCCCTACGCCTTGGGTATGGTCAGGCTGTGCTGGACATACTACAAAAAAATGGCTACGAGATACAGCTCCGGCCTTACTATGTGGCGATTCAATCGCTCATCGAAAAAGAGGGTACTGCCTACCTGAATAGCATTGCCGCCGAAGTCCGCGAGGTAGCGACCGATGTGGCCGGGCGGATCAAACGGTTCATGTAAACAAGTAAAAAAAAGAGCCGGGCGCAACGCCCGGCTCTTTTACTAGAAATAATTTACACTATCAGCCAAACATCCCTGCATTAACCGATTGAAAAAGCCGGTGGCTGATAGCCGGTTGCAAATAGCTACTAAACCCCCAAGGTCCAGTCGCCGCGATATTTACGCTGCACAAACTGATTAGCTTCGTCGAAGTTAGTTACCTTCATGTTCTTACCATCCCACAGCAATTTCTTACGTCCAGGGTAGTTGAATCCACGGCCGTCGGCCTTTGCTTCGCGTAGGTTATAGCTACGGATAGCTAAGTTACCCATGATTACTGTTTCGGTCAACGGACCGGCATAATCAAACGATGAGGTAAGTTCCTTATGCTCTTTACTATTGAAACCAGCCTTGCAGGCATCGGTCCAGGATACCTGATGACCATATTCGGGCATGGAAGTATACTTGTTATCAAATGTCCCCTTTTGCATTTCCAGCTTAGTGCCATTTTTTAGGTATACCTTCGGTGTATTTCCGTAGGTTCCGCAGGTCATAACACCCTTATCACCAATCAGAATGGCTCCGTTTGAGCTGTCGTCATCACCAATGGGATCATCGGCCGGGATCAGTTCGGGGTGAGCAGGGCGGAGGCCGCCGTCGTACCAAACCATCGTTACCTCCGATTTATTGAGCTTTGTGGCGGGGAATTTAAGTTGTGTTCGGGAGGAAGGAGGACATCCTTCCGGGATATACTCGGGCGTCCAATCTTTCAAGAATACTGATCCAACGCTACATTCTACTTCGGTTGGGTAGCCAAGGCCTAGTACCCGGAAAGGAGGATCAATTAGGTGACAACCCATATCTCCCAGCGCACCGGTACCAAATTCCCACCAGCCGCGCCACTTAAATGGATGCCAAGCCGGGTTATAATCTACCCAGGCAGCAGTACCGACCCAGTTTTCCCAATCAACTCCGCCAGGTACGGGGAATTTCTCGGTAGGAACCGGTATACCCTGTGGCCACACGGGGCGGTTTGTCCAGATTTGTACCTCCTTTACTGTGCCGATCAGACCTTTTTTAAACCAGTCCTGCATTTGGCGTTGGGCGGGGTTAGAGGCACCCTGATTACCCATTTGGGTTACTACTTTGTATTTACGGGCCGCCTCGGTGAGCATCCGGGCTTCGTGTATGTCATGCGTAAGCGGCTTTTGACCGTATACGTGCTTGCCGAGCTGAATGGCAGCCATGGCGGCTACGGCATGCTGGTGGTCAGGGGTAGAGATGGTTACTGCATCAATATCCTTACCCATTTCGTCAAACATCTTACGGAAATCGGTATATTTCTTGGCGTTGGGGTGTTTGTCAAAAGAATCCTTGCCCCGGTTCCAGTCCACATCACAAAGGGCTACGATATTTTCATTGCCACTGTTGAAGGCATTCCTGATATCAGATGATCCCTTGCCACCAATCCCGATTCCGGCAATATTTAGTTTGTCACTGGGGGCACGGTAGCCCTTACCCAACACGTGGCGGGGCACAATAAAGAAACTACCCAATGCGGAAGCCCCAACGGCCGCTGCGGTAGTTTTTTGTAGAAAATCACGCCGCGAGACGCCCTCTTTTTGGTCTTTTTTGCTCATGGTATACGGTTAATAGATAATTATTCTTTTGAGTTATTAATCAATAATAAGCACCTTGTTGGCTTTTATTACTTATTAAACGACCTAATAAAGCGTACTTTTTATTTAGAAAAACTGTGCTTCAAGCTTCGTAACGATTTTTCAATTTCATTCTTATAATCGGTAAAAGGACTCAAACCCGTTCTGCCCGGTACGGATTCGCCCAAATACTTGTTTTCGATGAGTTCTCCCGTTAGAATATTGAACGGTCGCCGCATGTACATTTTTTCTATCGGGATATCTGACCAAATTGGCGAGTAGTAAAGGCAGTCCTTAAAAAATAGTGTGTCACTTGACTGTGGCGAGTGCTACCAGACCTTAGAATAGGCTCTCCACCATGAAATAGATTGGCAGACCAGATCAGGGCCTGTCCTTTCTTTACTCGGAAAACCTCTTTTTTCTGTCCGGTGGCCTCCATTAGATTCTGTACAAAATCTTCATAGACAGTGTATTTTTCGTAACTATTGACAAAGCTAGACCCTTTGATACCAATATCAGCCATGTCGTAGAAGGGCAGCTTGTGGCTACCCGGATAGTAATGCAGTGGGCCGTTGGTCTCGTCGGTATCTTCTAGCGCTACCCACACCCCGCACATGAAACGCTGAGGAATCGAATAAAAGTGAATCGAGTCGCTGTGAGTTTTCTGTTGTGATCCTACGTGAAAATTCAGAGTTTGAAAAGGAAAGGGCTCCCGCCGATATAATATGCGCAGAATATCCAGTACTTTGGGGCATTCTGCTATGTCTTTGACAAGTGGGGTAATTTTCCAGGCATCCTGAATCCGAGGCTCAGTATATTGAGGCTCGAGCAATTCGACAATTCGGTCGAAGGTACTCTCTGGTAACCCTGTCTCGATAATCAGATAGCCTTTTTCGGCATACTGCCTTACCTGCTCTATAGTGGTCTCGTCGAGGGAAGATTCTTCAAGTTCTTTTTTCAAAAAGGGAGAGTCAATCCAAGGGGTATTTATGCGTTGGCCGGACAGAGTAGAAATTGTTTTAGGAAGGATATTTAGACGAATTTAAATCTACAAAAAATTTCCACATATTAGAATCTGATGTTACGCAAGTCTATTGTATATGATAGAAAAAGCGAATTAAATTTGGCAGATGAAAACAGACCTTGATCTATACACGGATTATTTGATCAGTTCCCTGGGGCAAACCAGTGCCACTGGCTTGTCCGCTCTGCTT
>JBDNFP010000032.1:0-9128 GCA_041689775.1 Spirosomataceae bacterium | reverse complement strand
TTACGAAGTACCGAGCCTCCCATACTGTGTGCTACGTAATCCACCTTCGCACAAGCGTAACCTTGGTCATTCATGCGTTTTATCATGGTATCGAATGATTCGGCTATCAGGCTTTCATTTTTGCCCAAAAGAACGTCAGAGTTTGCATCAAAGCTTGCTGTGGGTAATAGGTTGACAGCCCTTTTTTCTAAAAAGGTAGGAGAGTCTAAAAACCGAACCGCCCCACCAAGTTGGTTATTATGCTTGAACTCTACCCACGTCCCCTCTTCCCCTCCTACACCGCCAAGACCATGAGCAAGCATTAACGGTGGTCGAGCAATACGTATTCTGATTGATTGTATTTCTATTGCTTCACCTCTAATAGTATAAATAGTAATATTGGCAGCCACTTCTCTAATAGCTTCTGAAGATAAATCAATCTTGTTAGTTGGGTGATTAAAATCAGTAGGGGCTTGATATTCGAAAATAAATTCATCTCCGATTTTTGTCAGATTACTTGTAACAACTGTTCCAAGATGATTTAGCTGATTAGGGGTAACTAATTCAATATTATTGCCGACGGGAAGTACTGACCCCAAAAAATCGGCATTCAAGAGCTCATTTGTAGAGACTATCCGTACCTCGGCACGGTAGGATCGGGACATGTTTTCCTGAGTGGGTTTGAGCCTTATCAATAACTTAGCTGTCCCGTCAGCTGTAGTGCCTATGGGGTTAATGGGAAGTTCTTTCCCTTGATTTGCTTCACTATTTCGCCAAAACAGCCCTACCTGCTCATTTTGTGCCAGTAGCGTGTTGTTTATTACAAAAATTTTAACCGAGTCTTTTAGATTAGGTTGTGCACTGCCTGAAAGTTTTAAGTAGTATTCACCCGAAGGAACGCTTTTTATATTAAAAGGAAAATCTTTTAATCCAATGCTTGAGAAGTTTTTGCTAAGAAGTTTTTCTAACTGCCCATTCAGTTTAAGTAGTTCAACTCGGCAAGCCCCCATGATAGCACCTTCAGACAAAGCAAAACTTACTCTTAATCCATCAGTTACGTTTATTTCGGAAGAGGCGGTTGGTTTTGTTATCGAAAGTTTGCGTATTATCGGTTTTTTTTCTTCCTCAGGTTTTACCCCAACATCTACGCTTTTTGAGACTTTCAAGAGCTTGTTATTTCTCATTAGAATCCAAAATGTTTCTTTCAAATCATCATAGATTAGCTTTAGGGGTCTATCAGAAATCGCAGTGCTTACATCAATTTCTGATTTTTGACCAGTTGTTGTTAGAGAAACTAATTTATTCGACTGTTCATCTAAATACCAAAGCTTATTATCGCGATCAATTTGAAAATCAACCCCTTCGTGCAAGCCACCAAAATCTTGTATTATATTCTTGATAGAATTACCCTCTATGTAACTAAGATTTTTATTTCTATACCACCAAGCTCCGCCTTTTTTGTCTGCAATCAGGTTGGAGTTTCCGATACTAATATCTCCCCCGCCGTTATTCAGTTTATACAACATCACATTTATTCCAGAAAATTTAGCTATAAAATTATCAAACGAGCCTAAATAAGATACCCAGATGTCACCGTTTGGACCTTCTGTAAGGTGAACTGGATCAGGAAAGAAATTTACTACATTTTGTGGCTGAGTGTTCGCTACAGTGATATTCTTTGTAGTGAGGTTAAAGTAATTATCAATGCTCAGTTGATTGTCGGCGGTTAATTTATACAGAGATTGCTCATCGCTTTTATCTGTTAGCACGTTGTAGGAAGATACGGCTACAATTTCCTTACCGTTAAAATTGTTTTTTTTTGAAGGGAAAGTGTTTAGGTCTGCTGCTAAAGTTTGTTGTATGATTTCATGTCCTAAATAAGTATTCTTAAAGTATTGTAAGTCTCTGTTATTATACGCCAAAAAAGATTTCCAATCATTGTTAGGACTAAATACGTGGTAGCCGAAAATGTAATCGATTGAAGGCACTAAGACATTATTTTTATCATCGACAAAAGCCTGTGTAGGAAGGTTGAAACTGTACTCGAACGGAAGCAAATATTTTTGATAGGTCGTTCCCTGACTCTTCGCAATTCCTCACTTTGAGTGATTTCGGTTCGTGGTTATACTTTTTTCAAATGTTTGGGTGTAAATAAAAACAGGTTCACCGCTTGTTAATAAACTAAAGTTACGGACAACTTCGACAGTACTTATGCTATAGGGTGCTTTGCTTATATCAACCGTCTCGATTTTATACTACCCAAAACCAGCATACGAAATCAACAAAAACAGTATAATTTTCTTCATAATATATCAAATTTTGCAATAAATACTTTGGTGCTATTTATTTCTATTCCGGCAATCCAAATGTTACCTTGTGCATCTTTGGCGAAAGCAGTTATCTCGTTACCTTTTAGGTTTGAGTTGGAGGTGTTGAACTCGTGCCACTCGTTATTTTTGTAGGTGTAAATGCCTGAATCTGTTGCAAGTAAGTAAGTGCTTTCTTTTGTTAGGATGGATTTGTATATCTTATTAATCTCAGGGGTGTTATAGATAGATTTTGATTCACCGTTTGATTGGATAAGTTTTAGTTCTTTATAGGTGGTCATGAGGTAGGTTTGTCCTTCAGTATTTGTTTGGTCAAATGCCCTGAAATTAATGGGACTGTAAATTATCCTCCTTTTAAGGCTCGTAGTATTATAAACAAAATAATTGGACTCGGACGAGAGCCTCATCTCGTCATTATCCATGAATGAAAAGTTAGTAACAGAAGTGGGCATAAGAGGTAGTTTTTTTACTCCCAGTTTTCCTGATTCCCAAATAAAAACATTGGGAAAACCGCCTTTGTATGCGGAGCCATTGCCGAGCATCCATAGCTTGGATTCATTGTCAAAGGCTACTGATTCTATCATAGGGACACCATCAGGAAATAGTTTGACTTCGTTGAAACTTCCGTTATAAACTTCGAACAACCTCACACCCATCGTATAACTGTGATTTTGTTCGTTTTGAAAAGCTATATATTTCCCATCGGGGGATATACTTAGGTTTCCGTACTCCTCCCAGGCACTCGGGTTTCGGTCTAGTTTTTTTGCAGCCCATTTGTTGCCGTCAAAAATATAGAAGCCAATGGGTGATGATGCATTATGGCTGAAGTCTTCATTCCAATACGTAGCTGTATACAGGCGATTAGACTTGTCAAACACCATAGAATTGACAATGCGTGAACTTGCCGCTTTATTGTTTCCCAGTGGGTTGGGTAAGTAGGAGAACTGGGCTCGTGAGGTAAAGGAGGTGCAATGCAAAAGCATTAAACTACACAAAAACCGTATATTTATTTTAGTTACTAACATATTTGAGTTGGTGGATTCAAGTAATAAATGCAACACCCGGGTTATTTAGGGTAGCGTTTTGAAAAACTTCTTCGGGTGATCTAAACCCGAATCTCTTCCTGGGTCTTTGGTTTAACTTCTCCGTCACTTCGTCTACCCTCTACTGGGTTACGCGCTCAAAACTACTCCCTTTCGGAAAGTACTGTCGCACCAGTCCGTTCAAATTTTTATTAGCTCGGCACAAGACGCCCTACGCGCTCCCAACTATGGTAAAGCCTGGCAAAATAACAGTCTACGGCACGGGCCGCCCCGCATTGTCCGTGGTAATCGTGTGCAAACACGGTTTGTGGTCGGCCAGTAATTCGACGGCCTTGGCCTGCACCAGGGCTGCTTCCTTACTTTCCGGTACGGCCATTTTCAGCATTCCTGTGGCCCGGTCGTTGATCGTCAGGAGCACGTCGCTGTGGCCCCGGCCGATGACCAAATCCATCTCCAAGTCGCCCACCCGCTGCTTCTCTTCGACGACGGCCGGACGCTCATCAATGTCCACCCTGCCCACAATCTGGCCCCCTTTGCCCTTCGCACTGCTCCTTCTGGCATACCGCTTGCCCTTAGTTCGCATATGACGGTAAAGCTTTCCGCCTTGCTTCTTGTCGTCCTAGAGAACTGGTAGATGCGCTCCTGTGCGACACAATCTATTCCCTTTCGGGCGGCGTCCCCGACGATCTGCTCGGTGCTGTAATCTTCTTCGAGCCTCTGGCGCACGTGGGCCTCGATGCTGGCCGTAAAGCGTATTTTCTTGGGCTTAGCCTTGTGACGGGCCTTAGTCTTACGCTAGGGCCAAATCGGGCCAATAAGACCTATCACGCCTGTCGCAGTTGCGTTGCAGCTCGCGGCTGATCGTGGATTTACTACAACCAATCTGCTCGGCGATCTGGCCCCGAGAGTGATCCGTCTTCACCAAGGCGGAAATGTTGTAACTTTGTTCTAGCGTCAAATTCTTCATCATCTTTTAGTGTTTGGTAACCCAAAAGTATGAAGTTTTCCGGCGTAGCCCCCCTGCCGGGTTCAGGCCCTAGGGCCTGAACCCGGCAGGGGGGCTTTTTTTCAGCCGTTGCATTTATTACTTGAATCCAAGAGATTATTAAAGTGTTATGTTTTAATTAAAACCTTGGTTTTACTTTCCAGATATTGTAATTACTTGCTGCATTAGAGTAGAAAAATACCCAATTATCTGGGCTCCAACAGGGGTCCCCTTCATTGGTACTTCCCTGGGTCAATTGTCTGACATCCGTACCGTCAACTTTCATCATATAGATATGGTATTTTCCGCTGTTCGGGCTTTCCTGATTTGAGCTGTATGCGATCCAATTACCATCAAACGAAAATGCCCCATCACGACAGTCAAATTCCCCCGAAGTAATTTGTGATTTCTGACCTGTCTTTAAATTTGTAGTAAAAATTTGGGTTCTACCATTTACCGTTAGATTATAAATGATCTGATCGCTATTTACTGGGTTGACAGATACATGTTCTCCCTCCGTTAATACAGTAAAGCTTCCCCCATTGATACTCATAGAGCAAATCATTTTACTACTACCTACCAAAGTGTTAAAGATTACTTTGCTTCCATCCTTTGTAACATTAGGCTCCGAGTCGTTGGACCCCATGGCACCCTGAGAAATATAGTTTAGTCCAACGCCATTGCTATTTGTTTTTACAATGACTGGCTGTGCCGGTTTTCTGTATGAAAAAATAACGCCTGAGCCATCAGGAAGCCATATGGCATCCTTGGCATCTTGGACCAAAGGACTTCTGATTTGAGATCCAATTTCTTTCTTTACAATAGTACCAGATGACTTAACTTTTGATGGGGCCGTAGATTGTTCAAATAGCTTTGCTAGGTAGCCATTATTCGGGTTACTCTGTACTTCGACCTTTTCGGTTTCTGCGGCAAAATAGAGCAAATATTTACCATCTGGACTAACCTTTGGATAAAATTCCTGACTTGGTTCGTTGGTTTCTCTTGTCAAGCTTTCTGCGTTAGAAGTAGTGCCCGGGGCGGTAGGTAGGGTTAAAATTGGTGCTACGGTTTTGCAGCTTTCTAAAAGCAACGTACCTGTAAGTGTAAGGGCCAGTAATGAATTGTAAATGATTCTCATAGAATGAATAGATTAGTTTGATTAGTTCTTATTTCCACAACAAATATTTGCTAAAACTCCTAGCCCAATAATCAGGCAGATACATCCCCATACATCACTTGCACAATCCCATAATCCTGCTTCGTGATATGTATTAATCGGAGCATCAGGTCTCAGTAGGGCGATTATAAAAATAGTTGATGTTATTAGCCCTTGAGTAAACCAATTCACTCGCCGTTTGGTAGGTTGGCAGCGAAGTTCAAGACTAGCAATGGCTGACTTTTGTCGAGCAAGGTTCACCCGATCTTTCCAACTTAGGGGTACCAAAATATTTGGGGTAGGAGTCAGGTGTTCTTTCTGGAATTGCCAGAAGCTATTGATGAAACTACTGGCAAAACTTTTGACTACGCTGTCTTGAATTGGTAATGCATAAATGGCTTGGAGTATATCTTCCTTTAGACCAAGTGCATATGTTAGCAATTCTTTACTCGTTTTGGGATTATGCTTATCTAACGAAAGGCTGAGCAATGGGTTGAACTGATTCTTTTTCTGATCACTGGTTTGATCTTCTACGGAGTCTATAAAATAGATGAGTCTACCATAGGCGTACCCTAACTGCTGTAGTTGAGAGGATGAATCAACATCACATTGTAGAATACGTCCTCCTTCTCTAACACAAAGCGAGGTAGCCAGGGCCGTAAGCTCAGAGTAATGGTCTAATACCTCAGGAATGCTATTAACTCCACGGGAGGTGCTTTCTAATTCCTTTTGGTGTTTGGTTAGTGTTTGGAGCTTTTCATAAGGAAAACCCCAAGAGCGAAGCTGTTCCGCTGCCTTTTGAAATGCGGGTGAATAGATTTTATTGCTCAGTTTAGCCCAAAGGAGATTCTCATCAGTAACTTTATCTTCCAATTTTAGATTTGCTAAAACGAGGCTTATCGTAGAGGTATATTGTAGATAAAGTGGCACTTGTGACTTCGTTGGTAAGTCCAGGCATTTGTAAGGCTTGATACTATTATTTTGCTCTGAATGAGTCAGGTACTTGAATAGTTCGCTTAGGAATACCAAGTCGTGATTGAGAAGTATACGGGCTTTCTGCCCGTAGTATACCCCCAGTGTTTTACAGGTAGCGCAGTAGCTATGTCTGAATGAAGCGGCAATAGGATCAACCCCTGTTTCGCGAGGTAATTTGAAAAAACCGAACATATAGCGAATGTGTTATTTGTCTAGAAAAAAGAGAAGCATTTCGCCCTTGATGGTTTCTTGTAGGCATTGGTCGTAAGAAGCATTGAAAGTAGCTAACTCATCTCCTGTGAATTGCCTTCGATAGTCCTCTTGCATCTGTCCACATTCAATAAATTGAAGGAATGCATCTGCCTTTTGGTCATTTCTCCATTGAGATGATGTCTCGTGTAGACAATCACAGGTTTCACTGGCGGCGTATTGGGGTGTAGTACATCCCTCGAAGAGCAGTGGAATTAGAATGAGTAGTAAGTATTTTGCTTTCATTTATTTGGGTTTGTGGTTACGCCGGGCAATATGAAAAAAGAATTCTAGAAAAGCTTTGCAAAGCACCTTTGCAGCCTTTGCAGACATTTTGCAACGCTTTTGCAAAGGTTAATTTTATGCTTTAAAGTGTTGATAATAAGATGTCTGCCTGAAAGTAGGTAATTACATAGTGAAGTGTTGCCGGGGTAGTTACAATCGGTCGATATTTCGCAAAGCTTGTCGTTTGTTCGCCTACGCTGTCAGTGGGGTAGGGGCAACCCACCCGTACCCCGGTGCCAAACCCTAGCACGGGGAGCAAGGGTCACCCTCTTGGGATAGCTATCTAAGCCTGCCCCTATTTGCAAATCCCCTCCCCCCCGTAGTACCTTTACCTCCTCTATTCCTCTTAACCCCTTGTACTATGTATTTCTTGGATTTGACGTGGGCAGTTCGTCCGTGAAGGCGTGTCTGCTCAACGCTGATACCGGTCAGGCGGTCGCCTCGGCCTTTTTTCCCGAAACCGAAATGCCTATCGATGCCCCACAGCCGGACTTTGCGGAGCAGCAGCCTGAGCAGTGGTGGCAAAACGCCTGCTTGGCTTCAAAGGCTGCGTTACAAAAATCAGGGATTGACGCGGCCGAAGTAAAGGCCATCGGAATTTCGTATCAGATGCACGGGTTGGTGGTGGTAGACAAGGAGATGAATGTACTGCGCCCCGCTATTATCTGGTGCGACAGCCGGGCCGTGGAAGTGGGTAAGGCGGCCCTTGATGCCTTGGGCGCTGATATCGTACTACCCCATTTGCTCAATTCGCCCGGTAACTTTACGGCTTCTAAGTTGGCGTGGGTGAAACAGAACGAGCCCGACGTCTACGCCAAAGTAAATAAGTTCATGCTTCCCGGCGACTACCTCGCGGCGCGCATGACCAACGAAGTAGGTACTACGCCCTCGGGACTTTCGGAAGGTATTTTCTGGGACTTTCTGGATGAGCAACCATCCGGAGCTTTACTCGATTATTTTGGCTTTGAGGCTGATCTGTTACCGCAAATTTTCCCGACGTTTGGGGATCAGGGTAAGCTGTCGGCCGAAGGAGCGGCGGCGCTTGGCCTGAAAGTAGGCACGCCCGTCACCTACCGCGCCGGTGACCAACCTAATAACGCGTTCTCGCTGAACGTACTCGAACCCGGTGAGGTGGCGGCTACGGCTGGTACTTCGGGGGTAGTCTACGGGGTGAGTGATCAAACAAAATTTGACGCGGGATCGCGGGTGAACACCTTTTTGCACGTGAATCACAAACTGGGTACACCCCGTTACGGAGTATTACTGTGCGTGAATGGGACGGGTATTCTGAATAGCTGGCTGCGCAATACATTACTGCAAGGTACGATGTCGTACCCCGAAATGAACAGCATTGCGGCCAAAGCTCCGATTGGGTCGGATGGGTTGCTTTGCCTACCCTTCGGCAACGGAGCGGAGCGGATGCTTTGCAACGAAGATCCGGGCGCTTCCTTCAAGGGCTTACAGTTTAGTCGCCACGGTATGAGTCATTTTATCCGTTCTTCGCAGGAGGGTATTGTGTTTTCGCTCTATTACGGCATGGAGATTATGGAAATATTGGGCGTGTCACTCAAAAATATTCGGGCCGGAGAGGCCAACATGTTCCTGAGTCCGATTTTCCGCGAAACCTTTGCGAGTGTGTCGGGGGCTACCGTAGAACTATACAATACCGACGGCGCGCAAGGAGCGGCCCGCGGTGCCGGACTAGGCTTAGGCTATTACAAAAACCGGGAAGAGGCCTTCGTGGGACTGACCGCCGTACAAACTATTGAGCCCGATACCACCAAAGCAGACCAATATAAGGAAGCCTACGGCCGTTGGAAGGAAGCTTTATAGGGCGCTTTTGTAGCTGCGAGTTGGAAGTAGATTGCCTTCGATCTCTAAAAGATAGTTTTAAGAAAACTAATGGCTATCGGCTGACAGCTTTCGGGTGTATTTCAGTTTTGCAAAATAGGGAAAAAAAGTTGAGTTTTGAACTCACCCAAAACCTGCCCCCCCCCATGACAGAATCAGAATTCGTGGCCCTGGCCCTCAGCAAGTACGAGCAAATCAAGTCGCTGGAAAACTCGGCTGACTTTTACCAGCACGAGAAGGACTTCGACCAAGTGTGGACCGAGCTGGGCGGCCAAGTC
>JBDNFP010000031.1:0-3610 GCA_041689775.1 Spirosomataceae bacterium | reverse complement strand
GACTTGGCCGCCCAGCTCGGTCCACACTTGGTCGAAGTCCTTCTCGTGCTGGTAAAAGTCAGCCGAGTTTTCCAGCGACTTGATTTGCTCGTACTTGCTGAGGGCCAGGGCCACGAATTCTGATTCTGTCATGGGGGGGGGGGGCAGGTTTTGGGTGAGTTCAAAACTCAACTTTTTTTCCCTATTTTGCAAAACTGAAATACACCCAATAGAAAATAGAAACTAAGAGTAGTAGGTAAACAAATGTATCAGTTTGAGAGCGAGGCTTAGGTAGTAAATTTACGACAAAGATTAGTATTAATTAAACATGTAATTGTATTTAATTAATACTATTGGGGGGGGGAATTCTTTATCGTAAGTATCCTGTAGTAATTCACGATTTTTCCATGCAAAAAAGGCTAACTGACCATAACCTGACAGATCGAGTTTTTCTCCAATTCTGTATCGGTAGGTTTCGACTGTTCTTTGGGATATATGGAGCATTTCTGCAATTTCAGAATTTTTCCATCCATCAGTTAAGCAAAGCAGTACCTTCCATTCACTCAAGGTGAGATAACAAAGACGTGCTTTGTCGAATGGGTGTGGATTTTTCATTTCGATTTAGGGTATTTAATGTGGCTATCTTTCAAATCAACATCCTTGATGGCTACTTAGATGCGTATTAGCTCTCATTTCCTTTCACATTGTGGAGACGTAAGTTAGACATATTCCTTTAATTCATAAAGGCAAATATGACTCCTTTGCAAACATAGGAGAATCGACTTAAATTTGCACTCTTAAAAAAATTAAGCGCTTCGAGCCAATCCTTATGAGTACTACAAACCCAAATTTCATTGAAGAACTACGCTGGCGCGGCATGCTACACGACATGATGCCCGGTACCGAAGAACAGTTGAACACCGAAATGACCGCCGGTTATATCGGCTTTGACCCTACGGCCTCGTCGTTACATATTGGGAATTTGGCTACGATTATGCTATTGGTGCATTTTCAGCGCGCAGGCCACAAGCCTTTCGCGTTGGTAGGAGGTGCTACCGGTATGATCGGTGACCCCTCGGGCAAAGCCTCCGAGCGGGAATTTCTTTCGGAAGAGACACTACTAGAAAATCAGAATGGTATCCGCCGTCAGTTGGAGCATTTCCTGGATTTTGATTGCGGTGCCAACTCCGCCGAGATCGTCAACAACTACGACTGGTTTAAAGAAATCGGATTTTTACAATTTTTGCGGGAAGCCGGAAAATTCCTTACCGTCAACTATATGATGGCAAAAGACTCCGTTAAGAAGCGCCTCGAAACGGGTATTTCTTTTACCGAGTTTTCGTACCAACTCCTCCAAGGATTCGATTTTTACTGGCTGTACAAGAACAAATCCGTGCGGTTGCAGATGGGAGGATCGGATCAATGGGGAAATATAACCACAGGTACTGAGCTAATTCGCCGCAAAGAGGGCGACGAAGAAGGTTTCTTTAAAGCTTTTGCCCTGACTACTCCCCTCCTGACTAAATCGGACGGAACGAAGTTTGGTAAAAGTGAAGGTGGCAACGTATGGCTCGATCCCGCGGGCACTTCGCCCTACCAGTTTTTCCAGTTTTGGATCAATCAGTCCGATGAGGATAGCCACCGCCTACTACGCGTATTTACGCTACTCTCTACAGAAGAAATTGAAAAAATAGAGGCTGAACACGCCGAAGCACCCCATCTGCGTACGATGCAGAAAACACTGGCCGAGCAGATTACCACGAGTGTGCATTCGGCCCGTGACTATCAGCTTGCCGTGAAGGCCTCCGAAGTACTATTTGGAAAGGCAACGCTCAATACCCTGCGGAGCATCGAGGCCGATGAATTTGATACTATTTTCGACGGGGTGCCGCAGTCGGAAATCACGCGGGCAGAGTGGAACGAGTGTACCAATATCACAGATTTACTCTCGACGGCTACCCGTGGCGAGATATATGCTTCCAAAGGAGAAACTCGCCGGGCTATTCAGCAGAATGCGGTCAGTATCAACAAAGTGAAAGTAACCGGCCCCGAGCAACCATTGACGGAGTTTGACCTGCTACAAAATCGTTTTGTATTAGTTTCCAAAGGGAAGAAAAATCACCTGATCCGCCTGTCGGAATAGTATAGAATAAGTATTCACAAAGAGCTAATGGCTATTGGCTGATAGCTATTAGCTCTTCCCCACAAACGTATTAATGATCGGTGTAGCGGCCGGATTGTACTGGTACGACTGCCAGGTTCCATCCTGGTAGATTTCCACGATTCGATATCCTTTATAGGTAGTACCCCAGCTTCCGCCAAAGTGACCATCAAAGAAATAAGGCTTGCCACCACTCATTTTTCTACCATCTTCGTCGTGATCGTGTCCGTGAAAAATCGCTTTCACATTCGGCGTTTTTTCGAGTAGCTCACGTACTTCCTCACAATCAATACCATGCTGCGTCCACTTGGCCGGAGTAATGTGCAAGAATACAAATATCCCTTTCTTGTTCTCGTATTTAGCTAGTTCAGTCCGTAGCCACGCCGGGTCAGGGCAAAGGTATTCACCCTTTTCGTTGGAGGTGTCTCCCAGCAGAAATGCGTATTCACCGCGGGCAAAGCTATGGTTGGTAGAGTAGCCCCAAGTACCTTCCCAGACATCGACTCCTACCTTATCGTGATTCCCCCGTGTTACATAAAAAGGGATCGTGAGGCGTTTCAGCGCTGTTTTTACATCATACAGCAGGGTTGGCTCATCGTGAATAAGATCACCGTTAAAAATGGCAAAATCCAGTCCTTTTTGTAATTTCTCCTGATTGAGCCAACGCGTAATATCCTTGTAAAACTTCTCAAAATCAGTATCCGGCTGCCCGAAATGACCGTCCGAAGCCACCGCAAAACGAAGCGTAAAGGGAACGGGTTGGGAGGATTGAGAACGGAATTTCAGAAAGGGAAGTGCCGGTAAAAATTTGAGCAAGTCACGACGAGCCAGATCCATGGATACTAGGTTTAGTTCTATTTAAAAAGGGGCCGTTGGCCCGGTAAACAACATTCGAGTATACCTCTTTTCTGTAAAAGAACCTTCTTTTACAGAAATTAATCATGCATTATTTCTTGAATGACGGCTCAGCTTCAACTGTTTTCAGGGATCGATGCTGCCAGTGGGTCAAAAACAGGGAATTCATTGGCACATATTTTTTATCAATTCAGGTACATCCATTCCTTTCTGGGGATATTTGGGAAAATATATCTGTAAATCTTAATGAACAAGTACATGAAAAATGCATTCTATAGTATCCTATTAGCCCTTGGTTTGGGCATTTTGGCGCACGCGCCTGCCTCCGCCCAGCTAAGTCTGGACCTGAACGTTGGCTACGGAGTACCCACCGAAGACGGAAGCAACGGCATATGGGGCGGTGGACTGGCCCTAAAATATTTTGTGTCGCCGAAGGTAGCCATCGGCGCCCGGATACGTACCTACGCCGAAACCATCAAACAAGAAGGTAGTGGTTTGAGCGGCGAGCTTAAATCCGCTAGTATCCCAATTATGGGTACCATTGAGTACCATCCTACCACCACAAAGCTGAACCCTTACATTGGACTCGAAGCCGGTATAATCCGGACAGCGCTT